>CAZCJS010000016.1:0-28352 GCA_964498775.1 uncultured Armatimonadia bacterium | reverse complement strand
ACTAACGAGGATTGCTTCAAGGCACAGAGCGCGTCTCTGGCCGGGCAGGAAGCGGCTGACAGCGGGGAGCGAGATATGGCGTGCGGGCGCTGAACAAGCTCCACGTTGCCGGTGAGTTGCTGAAGAGCAGTGGCGGGAAGGGTAACGATACGGCATGGCTTGCTTCTTCTCTCTGGGTGAGGCAGAGGTAAGACGCCCTTACCGCCCGCCCGGAGGAAGCTGGGAACAGGCGAAGGGCGAAAAGTATGAAGAGGCGGGGAAGTGGAGTGCTGTTGGTAGTCTCAGGGCCCTCGGGTGTCGGTAAGGGCACCGTGATTGGGCGACTGCTGGAACGGCAGCCGGAGGTAGTCAGGTCAGTGTCGTGTACGACGCGCCAGCCTCGGCTGGGAGAGGAAGACGGTCGGGAATACAGATTCGTGACGGCGGATGAGTTTGCGCGGATGGTGGGAGCAGGCGAGTTTCTGGAGTATGCGCGGGTGCATGAGGAACTGTGGTATGGGACGCCCCGGCAGGCCGTGGAGGAGGCGCTGGCGAGCGGTAGCGACATAACGCTGGAGATAGACTTTCAGGGCGCGCGCAGTGTGCGGGAGAAGCTGGGGAGGCGTGCGGTGCTGGTGTTCATCGCGCCGCCTTCGTGGGATGAGCTGACGCGACGGCTAGCAGGGCGGAGTACGGAGTCAGATGATGCGACGGAGAAGCGGCTGTGCAGTGCGCGCCGGGAGTTTCGACATATCGGGATGTTTGAGTATATCGTGGTGAATGATGAGTTGGAGACGGCTGTGGATGAGCTGGAGGCGATTCTGATGGCGGAGCGGTGCCGGCCGGCGCGGGTGAACTGGCAGCGTTTGCAGTCAGAGCTGCTGGAGGAGATGTAGCGCGGATTGTCCCAAACAGCGCAAACTGATACACCCTGATCGTGCCAATCGACTCGGGCTGGAAGCTATCCATGAAACAAGCAATTGCTTGTTTCATGGCTACCTGACCCCGCGGAGGCGCGGGGGCAGGCCGAGCCACTGATTTTTCCGCAAGGGTTGCAGTCAGAGCTGCTGGAGGAGATGTAGAGATGGGGATGGTTGAGTTGTCGCAAAGTCGGGATGTGGTTGCGGGCCGGAAAGTAGTGATCTGCGTCAGCGGGGGGATAGCGGCGTATAAGACCTGTCGGCTGGTATCGGCGCTGAAAAAGCGGGGAGCGGAAGTGCGCGTTGTGATGACCGAGAACGCGACGCGGTTTGTCACTCCGCTGACATTTGCGGCGCTGAGTGGGGAGCCGGTCGAGTGGAACATGTGGGCCGAGCGGGACGAAGCCGGGATGAGTCACATATCGCTGCAGGAGTTCGGCGAGGCGCTGCTGGTGTGTCCGGCGACGGCGAATGTCATCGGGAAGGTGGCAAGCGGTATTGCCGATGACCTGGTGACGACGGCGATCATGGCCGCGGCATGTCCGGTGGGATTTGCGCCGGCGATGAATGAGCTAATGTGGAACAAGCCGGCGGTAATTGAGAATGTAGCGAAGCTGCGCGAGTGGGGCTTTTGGATAGCCGGTCCAGCGTACGGGAGACTGGCTTCGGGTCGCGTGGGTAAGGGGCGACTAGTCGGGCTGAATCAGTTGATTGCGTGTGTGGAGAGGATGCTTACGGAGCAGGAGCCGCCACAGACGGAGCTGAGTGGCGTGAAGGTGGTCATAACCGGCGGGCCGACCCGGGAGTATCTGGACCCGGTTCGCTTCTTGAGTAACCCTGCGAGTGGTAAGATGGGCTTCGCTCTGGCCGAGCAGGCCGCAGCGATGGGTGCAGATGTGAGATTAGTATCGGGGGCTTCGGCAACGGCGGGTGGGGATGAGCTGAGCGGGGCGTTTGAGGTAATCGAGGTGACGAGTGCGGCGGAGATGCTGGGGGCAGTGCAGAGCAACATCAGCGGCTGCGACGTGTTCATCGGTGCGGCGGCGGTGGCGGACTACTGCTTTGGTAAGGTTGCAGCGGAGAAGATGAAGAAGACGGATGAGGTATTGAGTGTGGAGTTGCAGCGGACGGCTGATATACTGAGGTGGGTGGCGGAGAGCGCACAGCGGCCGCGGCTGGTAGTGGGTTTTGCAGCGGAGAGCCATGATGTTGAGGCGCATGCGGCTGCGAAGCTGGCGGATAAGAAGCTGGATTTGATAGTCGCCAATGACATCGTGGAGCCGGGTTCGGGCTTCGGTGGGGATACGAATCGTGTGACGCTGCTAGGTACGGGTGATTTTCGTGCGGACTTGCCGCTGATGAGCAAGTGGGCGGTGGCTGGCGCCGTGCTGGAGGAAGTGGCGCGGCGGCTGGGGGACGCTACGGCTGCGATCGGAGTTTCCTCCGGTGACTCGCCCGGCGGATAGGATGCCTGTCGTCCTGGAGGCATATTGAGGATATAGGGCCGCAAACGAAGGAGGATGAGAAGTGGGAAGACGATATAGACTGACGTCGGAATCGGTGACTGAAGGGCATCCGGATAAGGTTTGTGATCAGGTCTCGGATGCGCTTTTGGATTATGTTATGGAGCATGACCCGACGCCGAAGGCACGTGTGGCAATCGAGACGCTGGTCACGACCGGAACGTGCCTGGTGGCCGGTGAGGTGACGACGGAATGTTACATCCCGGTGGAGAAGCTCGTGCGTGAGACGGTGCGGGATATCGGCTACACGCGAGCGAAGTATGGGTTTGACTGCGAGACGATAGGAGTGCTCACGGCGATTCACGAGCAGTCGCCGGATATCGGGCAAGGCGTGGATACCGGAGGGGCCGGCGACCAGGGGATGATGTTCGGTTACGCGTGCAACGAGACCGATGAATATATGCCGCTGCCGATCATGCTGTCGCATAAGCTGGCAAAGCAGTTGGCGGTGGTGCGGAAGAACGGACAAGTTGACTATCTGCGGCCGGATGGCAAGACGCAGGTGACAGTGGAGTATGAGGATGACGTACCGCAGGCGGTGACGAAGGTGCTGCTGGCGGCGCAGCATAGTCCGGATGTGAGAAATGAGACGATCGAGAAGGACCTGAAGGAATATGTGGTGGAGCCGGTGATTCCGGCGAAGATGTGGTCGAATGCGGGTATTGATATTGTGGTGAACCGGACGGGGAAGTTCGTGATGGGTGGTCCGCAGGCGGATACGGGTCTGACCGGGCGTAAGATCATCGTTGATACATACGGTGGGATGGCACGGCACGGTGGCGGAGCATTCTCGGGGAAAGACCCCTCGAAGGTGGATCGGTCCGGGGCATACATGATGCGGTACATCGCGAAGAATCTGGTAGCGGCCGGGATCGCAGACAAAGTCGAGTTGCAGATTTCGTATGCTATCGGGGACCCGCAACCGTTCTCGGCGGCGGTGTTCACGTTCGGCACGGGTAAGATAGCCGATGAAAGGATTTCGGAGCTCGTGCTGAACAACTTCGATTTGAGTCCGAAAGGGATGATCGCGAAGCTGGACCTGCGGCGGCCGATCTATAGGAAGACGGCAGCGTATGGTCATTTTGGTCGCAATGAGCCGGAGTTCACATGGGAGCAACTGGACGCAGTGGAGATGCTGAAGGCAGAGGCGGGTCTGTAGGCGACCGCACGCTTTTCCCGGAGCTGGACAGAGACGGGGAGGGCACTGAGCAGTACGCTTCGGTAATAGTGGATATGAGGGTCCGCTCACAGGGGACGGATGGCCCAGGGCGGGCCTTTACGTATCTGGTGCCGGCGCGACTGGCTGCTAAGGTGGAAGCCGGCAGCTATGTGCTGGTGCCGTTTGGTAAGCAGAGATTGCCGGGGTATGTGACTGGCTTCACTACCGAGCGGCCCTCGGCACGGCTTCGGGAGATCATCTGCACGTTGCTGGACCGGCCGGTGTTCGGTGCGGCTGAGGCGGCACTGGCGAAGTGGCTAGCGGAGCGGTATATGTGCTCGGAGGCGGATGCCCTGCGCCTGCTGCTGCCGCCGGGGAGGAGCCGGAAGGTGCGCCGGGAGGTGGAGGCTACGGCGGAGGGGATGGGTGCGTATGAGAGCGGCGCGCTGGACCGGGCCCCACGACAGAAGCAGGTGATGGAGTGTCTCCTGGAGGGGACGAGAGAGTTTGAAGGGCTGTGGCGGACACTGGCGGTGAGCGAAAGGAAGCTGAAGCGGGGGAGTGTGTCGAGCGCAGTAGAGAGTCTGGAGCAGAGCGGCTATGTGAGCCAGCGGCGGGAACTGCAGCGGCCGGCGGTCTCGACGGTACGGCGGCAAGTGGCGTTCCTGGGTGAGGCAGAGGAGGGCTGGGATAAGACGCTGGCGAGTCTGGCTGCGAAGGCGCCGCGGCAGGTCGAGACCATCGAGGAGTTGATGGCCGCCGATGGTGAAGGTGTAGCGGTGGCGGACTTGAACCGCAGCGCGGTGTCTGCGCTTGAGAAGAAGGGGCTGGTGGTCGTTGCGGAGGAGACGGTGCGGCGGGCCCCGGCGATGGACGGCTGGGAGGGAGCGAGTGCGGAGTTTTTGAATCTGACGGCGGACCAGCGGGAGATATATGACGGCATCGCGGAGGCCAGCAAGCGGCATGAATTCCGGGAGGTGCTGATACACGGGGTTACCGGTAGCGGGAAGACGGAGATCTATCTGCATTGCATCAGCAAGACGCTGGAGGCAGGGCGGACGGCAATAGTGTTGGTGCCGGAGATATCGCTGACCCCGCAGATGGTGGGCCGATTTGAGGCGCGGTTCGGAAAGCTGCTGGCGCTACAACACAGTGCGCTGAGTGTGGGCGAGCGGTTCGATGAATGGCAGCGTACGGCTGCAGGTGAGGCGCGCATAGTGGTGGGCGCGCGTTCGGCGGTGTTCGCGCCGCTGCGGGACCTGGGGATGATCATCGTTGATGAGGAGTATGACCCGGCGTACAAGCAGGACAGCACGCCACGGTATAGTGCGGTAGATGTGGCGCGGTTTCGTGCGCAGTCAGCAGGGGCAGTGCTGGTGCTGGGCAGCGCCACGCCGAGCATCGAGTGCTACTATGCGGCCTGGACGTCTGATGATGTGGAGTTGTGCGAGTTGCGGGAGCGGATTGAAGAGCGGCCGATGCCGTTGGTGAAGGTTATTGACATGCGCGCGGAGGTGAAGACGGGCGTCGGCGCGACGTTCAGTGCGGAACTGCTGGAGAAGCTGGAGACGCGGCTGGCAAAGGGCGAGCAGAGCATGCTGTTTCTGAACCGGCGCGGGTTTTCGACCTTCCTGATCTGTCCGGCGTGTGGATACAGCCCGCAGTGTCCATCGTGTTCGGTGTCGCTGACACACCATCACGGTGAGCAGGTGCTGAAGTGCCACCACTGCGACTACCGTATGGAGGTGCCGGAGAAGTGCCCGGAATGCGGGGACGATGGTATCCACTTTTTGGGGCTGGGGACCGAAAAGGTGGCTGACCAAGTGCAGCGGATTTTCCCCAATGCGAGAGTGCTGCGGATGGACCGGGATACGGTGAGTACGAAGGGTGCGTATGGGGCGATTTTAGGGCAGTTTGGGCGGGGAGATGCAGATATTCTGGTCGGCACGCAGATGATCGCCAGCGGGCACGATTTCCCGAACCTGACTCTGGTGGGGGTGCTGAATGCAGATACTGGTCTGCATCGGCCGGACTTCCGGGCGGCGGAGAGGACGTTCCAGTTGCTGACGCAGGTGTCAGGTCGTCCAGGCCGGGCGGAGAAGCCGGGTGAGGTGCTGGTGCAGACTTATAACGCAGACCACTACGCGATTGTGGCGGCGGCAAGGCACGCCTACCGGGAGTTTTATGCGACTGAATTGGAGAGCCGGCGGCAGAATCTATATCCACCTTTTACGGCGCTGGTGCGTCTAATTATTACAGCGGATGAGCAGAAGGCGGGGATGGAGACGGCGAGGCTGGTGGCGGGTGCGCTGGAGGAGGTCGGTGTGTGTCGCAGGGAAGGTGGGGAGGCGAGTGCAGATGAAATGCACTATGTGGGTCCGGCGGAATGTGCACTGCGCAAGCTGCGCGGGCGGTACCGGTTCAGCATACTGCTGAAAGGGCCGGAGAGCGGGGAGTTGACAGCGGCAGTTAGGCGGTTGGAGGCGAAAGTGAGATTGCCCGATAAAGTCGGACTGAGTATTGATGTGGACCCGCTGAATATGATGTAGCAATGATGAGAACGGTGAACGGCAAAGGCAACGACATAGCGTCAAGGGATGGAGATAGATGGGTAAGCGGAGGATTCTGATCTGTGGTGAGCCGGAATTGCGGCGGAAGTCGAAGAAGATCCGTCGCATAGATGATGAGGTAGTGCGATTGCTCGATGACCTGGTTGAGACGATGGCGGAGGGTAACGGGATCGGCCTGGCTGCGCCGCAAATCGGCGAGAATGTGCGGGCAATCACGTTCGGGGAGATCGTGTCGGCGGAAGAAGATGAAGATGAGGAAATGGTGGTACACAAACTCATCAATCCACGCATAGTCGAAGCCGAGGGCGAAGTGGAAGCGACTGAGGGTTGCCTGAGTCTGCCGACTCTGCATGGGGTGGTGTTGCGGCCCCAGCGGGTCGTGGTCGAGGGAGTTGATGGTGACGGTGAGGCAGTAGCGATGGAGTTGGAGGGTTGGTCAGCGCGGGCAGTGGCCCATGAGATAGATCACCTCAACGGGAAGCTGTTTATTGACCGGGCAGAGCCCGACAGCCTGGCGTGGATCATCCCCGATGACAAGGAAGAGGACGGCTACCGGCTCCAGAAATGTAGTGTGGAAGAGACGATGGCGGCATTCCGCAGGCTGCTTGAGAAAATGAAGGCGGAGGACTAATGCGAGTGGTATTCATGGGTACGCCGGAGTGGGCGGCGGCGTATCTGGATGCGATTGAGCAGTGTGGCGGAGATACGGTGCTGGTGGTGACGCAACCGGCGCGGCGTCGGGGACGTGGCCGGAAGCTAGGTGCGACGGGAGTGAAGCAGGCGGCAATGGCGCTGGGGCTTGATGTCGCCGAGCCGGAGAATGTGAATGAGCCGGAAACTGTTGCACGGATAGCGGAGCTGGATCCGGACTTCTTTTTGGTGGTGGCATACGGGCAGATACTCGGGGAACAACTGTTGAGGTTGCCGAGGGTTGAGGCGCTGAACGTACACTACTCGCTGCTGCCGGCGTTGCGTGGTCCGGCGCCGGTGCAACATGCGCTGCTGCAGGGCTTGAAGCGGACCGGCGTGAGCTTGCAGAAGATGGTGGCGGAGGTGGATGCCGGCGACGTGTTTGCGCAGGAGGAAGTGGAGATTGCGGAGGATGACAATGCGGATACGCTGTGCGGTAAACTGACTGATGCAGGGACGCGGCTGGTGATAGAGGGACTGCCGAGGATAGCGGCAGGGGAACTAGGCGGGAGGGTGCAGGAGCATTCGCGGGCTGGCTATGCGCCAGTACTGGAAAAGGCTGACTTGCGGCTAGACTTCTCGGCGAGCGCAGTAGATATTCGGAACCGCATCAGGGCGCTTGCGGAGAAGCCGGGGGCGTACTGCATGCTTGATGGTCGGCGTCTGAAGGTGACGCGTGCCGAGGTAGTGGAAGATATTGCAGGACAGGAAGGTGAACCGGGAGGAGTTGTGGAAATACGTGATGAGGCGGGGCCGGTGGTGGCGACCGGGGATGGTTTTCTGCTGATAGCGCGAGTGCAGCCGGAGGGCCGGCGGGAGATGGAAGCTGCAGAGTGGCTGCTGGGTGCACGGCTACAGAGCGGGACGAAGCTGGATGACTATGTTGACAAGCAGTGATAGATTTGGGTATCTTGGTCAGGTAGCGAAGTCGTGGGCGGTTCGTGCCGGGCGTGCAGTGGCGATGGAAGTTGGGAGGGCCAATGGCGGAAGTGGATGAGAACTTGCTCGCACAGGGCCACGCCTGTCGAATAGACGGGAACTACGAGGAAGCGAAGAAGTGTTATAGCAGCTTGCTGGAGGCCTGCCAGGACGCCGCGGAGGTATGGTGGGGTTTTGGGCTGACGATCATGAATATGGGGGATTTCGATGAGGCGATCGAATGCCTGAAGAAGGCGGTGGAGCTGGAGCCGGAAAGCCAGCATTACCTGCTGGACCTGGGCAAGCACTATGCGATGCTGGGCATGGATGCTGAGGCCAAGGCAGCGTTCGAGGCAGTAATAGCGATTGATCCAGCGAGCCGAGAGGGTGCCGAGGCGGCGACGCAGTTGACGTACTATTGAGGACAGGCAAACGGTAAAGAGCATTGAGGTCTGAGCGGTGAGCGGGAAGACAATCGAGGTCCGGTTCTATCCGACCGGTGGGACAGCTACGGCTACCGCCGGCGTGCTTTTGTCAGAGGCGGCGGTGCAAGCAGGCCTCGATATCAGCACGCCTTGTGGCGGGAAGGGCACGTGCGGGAAGTGTCGGGTGCATGTGCGTGGGGGTTCGGTGAGTGCCCCGACCGCGAATGAGGAGGAGTTGCTGACAGCGGGGGAGTTGGGCCGAGGTGTGCGGTTAGCCTGCCAGACACAGGCGCTGGGGGACTGTGAGGTTAACTTAGCCGAAGCGCTGGAAGTCGTAGTGCGCAAAGACCTCTCCGATGAGATGCTGCGGTCGTTTAAGCCGGCGCCGCGAGTGAAGCGGATAGAGGTGGAGTTGGAAGCGCCAGAGCTTGGTGACCAGCGCAGCGACATGCTGAGACTGTCGCAGGCGGCGGCGCTGGCGAACTGCGATTGCCGAGCACTGCTGTCGGTGCTGCACAAACTTCCGGATACGCTGCGGCAAGGCGAGTACCGAGTGGCCGTAACGCTGATGGACGATCTGCTGGTGGAGATTGAGCCACTGGCGGAGGCGCAGGCGCCGTTGGGTGTGGCGGTGGATGTGGGCACGACGACGGTGGTTGCGTATCTGGCGAATCTAGTTACGGGTGCATTGGTGGCGGCGAGCTCAACGCAGAACCCGCAGACGGTGCATGGAGCGGATGTGATCTCGCGGATCGAGCATGGGCGCGACACTGCAGGAGGGCTGTTGGCACTGCAGGCAGAGATTGTGGGGGCGATAAATCGGCTGATCGGAGAGACACTGGCGGAGGCGGGCGCGGGCATCGAGCAGGTTTATGAGATGACGGTAGTGGGCAACACGGCGATGCACCACCTGCTGCTCGGTCTGGATCCCCAGTACATAGCGCAAGCGCCGTACATCCCGGTGGTGTCGCAGGCTGTGACGCTGTATGCGCGCGATGTCGGGATCAAGATGCACGAGGGCGGGCAGGTATTCATGCTGCCGATAGTGGCTGGTTTCGTGGGTGCAGATACGGTTGGTGTAATGACTGCGGTGGACATCTGCAATCGCGGGCCGACGCTGGCGGTGGACATTGGTACGAACGGTGAGATCGTGCTGTGGTCGGGTGAGCGGTTGCTGTGCGCTTCGACTGCGGCAGGTCCCGCGTTTGAGGGGGCAAAAATCAGCCAGGGGATGTATGCGTCGCCGGGGGCGATCAGTGCGGCTGAGGTGGTTGACGGGGATTTGGTGGTAAGGACGATAGGGGATGAACCGGCGGTAGGTATCTGCGGGTCGGCGCTGTTTGATGTGACCGCGGCGCTGCTGGATACGGGGGCTCTAGGGGTCAACGGGCGTCTGGCTGAGAACGCAGATGGTTTGCCAGCTGGTATCGCGAGCAGGATGTCGGGCGAGGATAGCGGGCGGAAGGTGCTGTTGGCGAGTGATGCTGACGGGCGGGCGGTTTATCTGACCCAGCGGGATATCCGGGAGATACAGTTGGCGAAAGGCGCGGTGCGGGCAGGCATCGAGGTGCTGCTGGAGGAAGCGGAGCTGTCGGCGGCTGATCTGGAGGCAGTGCTGCTTGCGGGGGCTTTTGGGAACCAGGTGCGGCCGGCGAGCGCAGTAAGAATGGGGATGCTGCCGGCGTTGGCGGATGAGAGGATCGCCGGTATCGGGAATGCTGCGGGTGCCGGTGCAGTGCTGGCGCTGTGCTCGGAATGGGAACGGGGTCTGGCATGTGAGCTTGCGAGAAGGGCGGAACACATCGAGTTGGCGAGTTCGCAGAGCTTTCAGATGAAGTTTATGGAGACGATGTTGTTTGAGTGAGAGCAACGAGATGCGGGGGAGCGAAAGTAGGCTTTGCGTTGTGAGACAAGTCGGTTATAATGACACGCAATTGCGTTGGGGAATGAGGGCGGGGCGAGGCCCCTTCACATTGAGAGACGGCAAATCAGTAATACACATGGCTGGGAGGATTAGAAATGGCAGACCTGCAGGGAATTGCTGACGCTGTCATCGCCGGACAACTGGAGACGGTGACACGACTCGCACAGGCGGCAGTGGACGAAGGTGTGGCACCCGAGCAGATCATTGACCAGGGCTTGATCGCCGGGATGAACGTTGTGGGAGCGAAGTTCAAAGCCAACGAGTTCTATGTACCGGAGGTGCTGATAGCGGCCCGTGCGATGCACGGCGGGATGGATGTGGTAAAGCCGCTTCTGGCCGACAGTGACGTAACCTCGAAGGGTAAGGTCATCATCGGAACGGTGAAGGGCGACCTCCATGACATCGGGAAGAACCTGGTGGCTATGATGCTGGAGGGTGGCGGCTATGATGTAGTGGATCTGGCTGTTGACGTGCCGCCGGAGAAGTACATAGAGGCGGCCCAGGTGGAGGATGCTAATGTCATCGCGCTGTCGGCGCTGCTGACGACGACGATGCCGGGGATGAAGGACACGATTGATGCAATTGCCGCTGCGGGTCTGGCCGGGAAGGTGAAGGTGATCATCGGCGGCGCGCCGGTGACGCAGAACTACGCGGATGAGATCGGTGCGGATGGGTACGCTCCAGACGCTGCTTCTGCGGTTGATCTGGTGGCAGCGTTGTTGTAAGGGGACACGGGAGCTCCACTGAGGCGCCGGGACCTCGGCATCGCGAAGGCAGGCAGCGGGGAAGGCAAACGGGCTTGTCGGTGGAGAGCGCCAAACACCCGCAGGAGCCTGCCGCATGTCTTTCGCGTGGAGGTGCACGTGATTGGCACGCAACCTGCAGGGAGAAGTCCGAGAAGGTGGAAAAAGCTGGGTCGCCCGCTATGTGAATTGCAGCGAGGCGACCCATTTTGCATAGTAGCATACCGGGTCCAGTGAAGGTGGCAGGGAAGTTGAGCGGGGAAAAGGGGAGATACACCATGGCCGCCGCATTAGCGATACTTCTGATAGCTATTGCTCTGGGAGCAGTCGGGCAGCTGTTTCTCAAGTCGGGCGTCACTGTTGTGAAAGAGAAGTATGCCGCTGAGGCAGGGGTGGCGCTTGTGGAGGTGGAGAATGATGTCCCGGGCGGCTACATCCTGAAATCTCTGCTGACGACGCCGCTGATCTTGGTGGGATTTTTCTGTTACGCGGTGAGCTCGATGTTCTATCTAATGTCACTGAACAAGTTGGATTTGAGTTATGCGTATCCGTTGATCGCGTTGAGCTATGTCATCGTCGTGGTGTTGTCGTGGAAATACCTCGGGGAAGCTTTGCCGCCGCTACGCATCGTGGGCTTGGCAGTTGTTCTGATCGGGGTATTCCTGCTTGGTATCAGCTATCCGAAGGCAAGTGCTGCGAAGACGGAAGCGGTATCGCCGGCGATAGAGACCCCCGCCGACAGCGGTGGAGGCCCTGCGCCCTAGGGCGGAGAAGATGCTAAGGGAGGCTGAGTGTGTTGAAGGACTGGCATAAGCCAGTCTTTTTGTTTATTATGGTGCCGATGAGGGAAGCTATGCGGCGGATAACACGGGCCGATGTTCTGTGCATGATAGGGCTAGGGGCATTGGCTGTGGCGTTCTGGGGAAACTGCATCTTCGGCGATAAGGTGCCGGTGGCGGGCGTCTATCAGAAGCACTTCGGTCCGTACAATGCGGCAGGTGAAGAGCCGCTGAGCCGACAATGGGATTCTTTGCTTTGGGATAGTGTGGCCCAGTTCTATCCCTGGCGCGAGCTCGCCCGGCGCAGTTTCTCGAATGACGGGGAGTTCCCGCTATGGAATCCGCACCAGTTTTGCGGGACGCCGTTTGTCGGGAACGGTCAGAGCGGGTTGTACTACCCACCCCACTGGATTCTGAGATGGGTGAGTACGAGTAGGGGGATGGGCCTGCTGAATGCGCTGCACTATTTTCTGGCGGCGCTTTTTGCGTTTCTGCTGCTGCGGGTATTGGGTGCGAGGACTGGGCCGTCGGCGCTGGGTGCTGTGGCCTATACGCTGGGCGGGTTCATGGTCACATGGACGGAGTTGCCGAGTCTGATCGAGACGGCGACATGGATGCCGGCGGGGTTGCTGGGGGTCGAGCTGATTTTCCGACGGCGGCCGGTGCTCGGAGGTATCGTGGCGGCCGTGGCACTGGGTGCGAGCCTGCTGGCCGGGCACTTCCAGATAGCGGCATACGTGTGGCTGATGGCTGCGGGTAGCGGCGTGGTGCATCTAGTGCATTGGTTGGTGGTGCAGCGAAGGGCAGAGACCGGAGGGCGGAGTCTGCTGCCGGTTGCGGCTCTCGTAGCGGCGTTCGTGTTGGGGTTAGGGCTCGGTGGGGTGCAGTTGCTGCCGACGCTGGAATTGGGAAGCATGTCGCCGCGCGGCTCGGGGACGGTTTCGGAGGCGGGATACCACTTCCATCAGGCGCGGGCGATGCTACCGGTAGAGCTGGTGACGCTCGTTGATCCGGATTTCCTTGGCAGCCCGGTGACTATGAACTATCCGCAGGTGCGGATCAGCTACTCGGAGCATTGTGGATATGTCGGAGTCGCGGCGTCCGTGTGTATAGTGCTGGGGTTGATATTGGGATACAGGCGCAAGGTGATGTGGCTGTTTGTGGCGTTCGGAGGGCTGGCGCTGTGGGCTGCGGCAGGTGGCTGGCCGGCGTATATCTACTACTTCTACATACCGAAGGTGGGCCTCGCGGGAGGCTTTTCGCGGCTGCTATCCGTTTTCACCTTGTGTGCGGGGGTTGTGGCGGGACTGGGATGTCAGGCGTTTGAGGAATGGATCAGTAAGCGTGGGCATCTGCAGCGGGGCTATGTGCAGATGGCGGGTTGGGCGCTGGTCGGACTGGCTCTACTGCAGGCCGTGCCGTGGGCGTACCGGATCAACCCGCGCACTGAGGCGGGGGAGTTGTACCCTCGGACGGAGCTGGTGGAGCAGATAGTAGAGGTGGGCGAGAGGTCGCGGGTGCTGGCGGTGAGCAAGCCGGAGAAGTGGACACTGTTCGATTTGCCGGAGGCGATGCTGCCACCCAATTCGGCGACCGTCTATGGCTACTATAGCGTAGTGGGATATGACTCGCTGTTCACCAGTACGTATCGGGAATTCGCCAATAAGATGCAGGGAGGTATCGCCTCACCGGCAGCTAACGGCAATATGGTGCTGGTTTCGCGGCTGTCAGCAGATGCTGCGGGCTGCCGGTACTACGTCAGTAGTGAGCCGCTGCTTACGGATGATGAGTTAGTGAAGTCAAAGCGGTTCGAGCTGGTTGCGAGCGGGCCGGAGGGGTATATATATCAAAGCGGGCGGACGTGGCCCCATGTCGGGATGCGGGGCCCGGGGGATTGGCAAGCAGGAGGGCCGTTCGGTTGGCTGCCCGCCGATGCTCGGCGCTCAAGTGCGAATCGAATCTATGCGGTGGTGTGTGCGGATGAGGCGGGGCCTTTACGGATCGCTGAGGGTTACTATCCGGGCTGGATCGCATCCGTGGCCGGTCGCCTGCAGCGGCCCAGGCTTGTTGATACTACCTTCATGGAGGTTGATGTGCCGGGGACATGCCAGTCAGTCGAGTTGGTCTATTACCCTGCGAGTGTTGTGGTCGGGGGATTCTGCGGGTTGATAGCGGTGATGATGCTGGTGATGGTGGGGGCCGGGGCGAACATTGCGCGCGGAACGATGAATGAATCGAGAATCACCTAATTGCGCTTATTACTGATATTTCCCAGGTTCAAGTACCCGTCAGGAGATCCGCCACTTGGTGTGGCGTACCTGGCCGCTGCGCTGAGAGAGGCGGGTCATGAAGTTGATATATTCGATGCTACGTTCGTCAAACGGCCGCTGGAGGCGCTAAAGCGGAAGCTGCAAGGAAGCAGCTATGACCTGATAGGGATCAGTGTGCTGACCTCGATGCTGTCGGGGGCGGCAGAGGTGGGGAAGGTATGCCGCGAATACAGCGATGCGGTGATCTGTGCTGGCGGGCCTCATGCGACGGTGGAACCGGAGAGTACGCTGGGGCTCGAATGCATAGACGGGGTGATGGTCGGCGAGGGTGAGGAGTTGATCGTCAGACTGGCGGCTGCCGGCGGTGATTTTAGCAAGGTGCCGCAGATGTGGTACCGTGACGGGGAGAGGCTTGTCCGGGGGGAGCCGATGGAGCCGATTGCAGACCTCGACGAGGTCCCGTTTCCGGCGCGAGACCTGCTGGACATGCGGCGCTACATGGAGATCTGGTATCAGCTCGATGCGGTGAAATATGGGCTGCGGGGGACTTCGATCATCGCGTCGCGGGGCTGTCCTTTTGATTGCGCGTACTGCCAGCCGACGTTGCGGAGCATCTTTGGTAAACGGGTGCGGCGGCGGTCGCCGGAGAATATCGTGCGTGAGTTGGTGGAGCTAAAGCGTGAGTATAACCCGGATGGGGTGATGTGGCTGGATGATACATTCCTGCTGGACAAGGGGTGGATGAGGGAGCTTTGTGCGGGGATGGTGGATGCGGATCTGGGGCTGATGTGGGGCGCGAATGTCAGGGCTGATGTGGCGGATAAGGATATGCTGGCGGAGATGCAGAAGGCGGGTCTGCGAATTGTGCATGTGGGGATAGAATCGGCGAGCCAGCGGATTCTGGATGAGATGTACCAGAAGGGGATAACGATCGCGCAGGTGCGGCGGGCGGTCGGTGATGCGCATGAGCTGGGGCTGAGGGTACGGGGCTATTTCATGATGGGTGCTCCCACAGAGACGGTGGAGGAATTGCGTGCGACTGTGCGGCTGGCAAATGAACTGCCGCTGGATGATGTCACCTTCAGCATCACGACGCCGCTTCCGCATACACACCTCTATGACAATACGAGACACCTGATTGCCAAGGAGTTTTCACAGTTTGATTACTATAAATGTGCGGTGTATGAGGATGGCGTCAGCGTGGATGCGCGGACATTGGACAGGATGAAGAAGTCGGCGTATCTGCAGTTCTACCTGGGACGCAAGCGGCTGTGGCGGACGGTGCGGTCAGTGCTGGGAGTGAGCGGGATACGGAAGATGCTGCTGAAGGTGCAGAGGTTTTGAGCGCAGAGGCAACGACCGCCTCACCCCGTAGTTGGCGGGGAAATCCCCGCCAACTTCCCCCTCTCCAGGACGGAGAGGGGGAAAGGCAAAGGTAAAGGCGGCGATGGAGGGAAGATGCAGCGTCTGAGGCCGGGCGAAATGCGAGCGGTCCTGCTGGTGGCGGCAGCGGTGATGGCGGTGACGCTGCTGCCGTATATTGCGGCGCTGCGGATTGCGCCACCGGGTGATGTGTTCAGCGGCTTCATCTGGGGCATAGATGACGGCAATGTGTACCTGTCGTGGATACGGCAGGCCTCGGAGGGGCATGTGCTGCTGGCGAACCAGTATGCCACAGACCCTCAGAACCCCCATTTTTTCAATGTATTTCTGCTGATGGCGGGGCTGCTGTGTCGTGTCAGCGGCCTGGCACCGATATATGTGTTCCACGCTCTGCGGATAGTCGGGGGCGTGTTTATGCTGGGCGCGTTCTACTGGCTGGTATCGCTGCTGACGCGGGACCGTTATGTGCGTTGGGCGTCGCTGGGTCTGGCGGCTCTGGGTTCGGGTCTGGGCTGGGTGGTGGTGGCGCTGGAGGAAGCCGGTGTGCATGTGGGGCTGCGGCCGGTGGACGTGGGCATCGGCTGGCAGACGCAACCGGAAGCAGTGACGTTCGTGTCGGCGCTGCTGAACCCGCTGTTCATCACTTCGATGGGGCTGATATGCCTGACGCTGGGTCATGCGCTGCGGGCCGTGGAGGAGAACAGGTTGAGGTCGGCGGCGCTCGCCGGAGTGCTGCTGCTGGTGCTGGGCAATATCCACTCGTATGACATCTTCGCGGTGCATTTGGCGCTGGGCACGTGGTTGGTCTACGGGGTACTTACGCGGCGGTATGAGTTGGGGCCGGTGGCGTTTATCTATGCAGTGATATTCCTCATCGGGCTGCCGGCGCCACTGTGGTCGTATTGGGCGGCGCATCAGGACCCGTCGTACCTGATGAAGGCATGGACGCTGACGCTTTCGGCGGGGTTCATCAATTATGTGGTTGCGTATGGGCTGCTGGTGGTTTTTGGGGCTATCGGTGCATGGGCTGCTTTCCGGCGGCGGCGACGCACGTTTGATGCCGATGATCTGGGGGAGTATGTGCCGCCGGACTTGATGAAGTTCGCGTTGTTCTGGGCATTAGCGAACAGCGTGGTGCCGGCCCTGCCGGTTTCTTTCCAGCGGAAGCTGGTGGAGGGCTTGCATATGCCGGTGGCGATACTGGCCGGCGTAGGGGTGGTGTATCTGGCGCGGCTGCTGACGAGGCGAGCGGCGGAAGACGGCAGGACGCAGACGGTCAAAGAGCGGATGGTACTGACGGTGGTGGGCGCGATAGTGCTGTGCCTGCCAAGCAATGCGCTTTTTGTGAGCCAGTGCCTGGGGCATGTGAAGACGAACAACGAGCAGCTTCTGCATGTGCTGGCGCCGCCGATTTATCTCAGCGCGGACTACGCGGAGGCAGTGGGCTGGCTGGAGAGAAATGCGGGGGAGAAGGAAGTCGTGCTGAGTTCGTCGCTGATCGGGAATCATATCCCGGCAGCGGCGGGATGTACGGTGTATGTGGGGCACTGGGCGGAGACGCTACATTTTGCGCGGAAACTGGGCAAAGTGGCGGAGTTTTTCTCGCCGGTGACGGGAGTGGAGCGGCGGCTGGATGTGCTGTGGGGGGATGTCAGGGCGAGTTATGTGGTGTACGGGCCTTACGAGCGGCTGATAGGGCAGAGCACAAGGTGGGGAATTGGTTACGGCGATGGTGCAGGCATTGACCTGGAGGCGGCAACGGGGGGCGCGCTGAGGCGGGTATTTGAGACGGGCGATGTGGAGGTATATGAGGTGGACATGTGATGTCAGGCGGCGGCAAGAGTCTCTACAACCGAGAGCTTGCGGCGTTGGGATTTTTGGCGGCGGTGGCGCTGGTGGTATTGTGGCCGGTGACGCTGGGGGATAAGGTGCTGCTGCCGGCGGACCTGTTGTTGCGGATGGAGCCGTTCCGGGCTCACGCGCGGGAGTATGATTTCCAGCGGGTGCAGAACCCGATCCTGGACGCGATTCAGCAATTCTACCCGTGGCGTAAATTTGCCGGCGAGCAGGCACGGGCCGACGCCGTGCCATTGTGGAATCCGTACATGTCCTGCGGCGCGCCGTTTCTGGCGAATAATCAGGCGGCTCCATTTTATCCGGAGACATGGCTCTGGTACGTGATGTCGGCAGAGCGAGCGTTCGGCTGGGCTGCGTTTCTGTATATGGTACTGGCGGGCGGGTTCATGTACTGGTACCTGCGGACGGTGGGTTGCCGTGCGGAGGCGGCCGTGCTGGGCGCACTGCCGTTCATGCTTTCAGGATTCGCGATTGGGTGGATGACATTCCCGACGCTGCGGTCAGTGCCGGTGTGGTTGCCGCTGATGCTGGTTGGCCATGAGAGGATGGTGCGCGGGGACAGGGGGCCATGGTGGTTGCTGTCGGGTCTGGCAGTGGGGATGCAGTTTCTGGTCGGGCATCTGCACATATCGTTTTTCATGCTGCTGGTGTTCGGCGGGTATGTAGTGTTCCGGGCGGCATGGGGACATGAGGGCCGGCGGCAGTGGTGGACAGTCGGTTATGGTCTCGGAGCGCTGGTGCTCGGAGGGCTGATGGGTGCGGCGCAGCTTACGCCCGTGCTGGAACTTGTGAAGCTGTCGAGCCGGCAGCTACATTCGTGGGAGCATATCAAGGGCTTCGGGCTGGTGCCGGCGTCGCTACTAACGGGGCTGATGCCGGACATCTTTGGCAATCCGGTGGACTACAACTACTGGGGCGAGATATTCATCACCAAGGGGCGAGCGTACCTGGAGAACTTCTGGTACGTGGGTATCGCGCCGCTGCTGCTGGCAGTGGCGGCGCTGGCACTATGGCGCAGGCGGATGGAGTGGTTCTGGCTGGGTGCGGTAGTGGTGGGAGGGGGGCTGGCGTGGGGCACCTGGCTGTGCTGGGCCTTGTATGCGCTGGTGCCGCCGCTGCGGACACTTCCTGGGATCAGTCGGGCGGTCATCATCGTGGATATCGGTCTGGCAGTGCTGGCGGGGCTGGGTGCGGAGGCGATTTTCCGCGCGCTGGATGCGTCGGCAAAGCAGAGGATTGTGAAGTTGATAACACGGGCGGGGATTGGGATAGTCGGCAGCGGTGTCGCCGGTGGGCTGGGTGTCTGGTTCTTCACCGGGCAGCTTGAGCAGGGGTTGCCGGGCATCGGAGCATATACGCTGGCGCAGATTGGGATATTTGTGGGGCTGGCCATCGCAAGTGCATTGCTCATCGGGCTGATGACGCGGCGGCGGGAGCTGGCAATCGGATTGCTGCTGGTGGTGGTTGCGTTTGACCTGGGGCGGGGGGCAGTGCGCTTCATCCCGATGGTGGCAAGGGAGTACCTGCACATCCAGACGGAGGCGCTGGCGGCGATGAAAGGCGAGCCGGGAGAGTTCCGGATGATGTCACTTGCGGGACCCGGCGGGTGGATCACGCGGATGCCGCCGAATGTGCCGATGGCGTTCGGACTGGAATGTGTGGAGAGCTCGGATTCGCTGACCGTGCCATGGTATGACGTCCTGGTGAATGCGACACGGGGGGGCGACGGGCAGTTGGGGCCGGACTTACCGCTGTGGGATGCGCTGAATACGAGGTATGCGCTGACGCCACGGGAGCTTTCCGGTCGCTGGAAGCTGATTGATGCCCATGAGACGCATGTTTATGAGAATACGGCCGCGCTGCCGAGGTTCTACAGCCCGTCGCAGGTGGTGTGGGTGGGGAGCTACGAGCCGGCGCGGCGGTGGGTTTCGGCGATTGATTATCTGCCGGGCGAAGAGCTGGTGATGGTGGGGAGCGGCGCGTCAGAGCAGGGGGAGTTTGTCGGCGGGCGGGTGCTGGAATGGTCGCCGAATGCGGTGACTGTGGAGGCAGGAGAAGGCGGCCGCTGGTGGGTGCTGGCCGACACATGCTACCCGGGGTGGCATGCGTATTGTGAGGGCGACGAGTTGCAGATCGTGCCGGCGAATTATGCGCTGCGGGGAGTGCGAGTGCCGGGAGGAGGAGGCCGGATTCGTTTCATCTACTATCCTGCCGGTTATGCGCTGGGAGCGTTTCTGACGGTGCTGAGCATCGGGATGATGGGATTCTTGGTGGCGTATGGTCGGCGCAGGCAGGGGGGCCGGCATGGGCAGGTCTAACGGGCTTGTGGGTTTGGTCGTCGGCCTGGTGGCACTAATCATGCTGGTGGGGACGGCAAGCCAGATCGGACTGACGTACGATGAGCCGATCTATGTGAGCAAGTCCATGTTGGCGTATGACTGGGTGGTGCGGATACTTGGCGGGGTTGATGCGACAAGCAAAGAGACAGTGGATCTGTACTGGGATGCGACGGGTGACCAGCAACCGGGCTCGATACGGCTGATATTCGGGCTGGCAAGCGGGATCGCGCAGGGCTGGCTGCCACTGACCCTGGCTCCGCTGACGGCGGCGAGGCTGGGGACGATGCTGTTAGCGGCGGTGCTGGTGGGAGTGATGTACTGGCTGGTGGCGGGGCTGTGGGGTTGGGCGGCGGGAATAGTTGCAGCAGGGGCGTTGTTGCTGATGCCGCGAGTGTGGACGCACATGCACCTGGCGGCCCTGGATGCGCCGATCATGGCGCTGAGTTTCATTACCGTGGCGTTGATATTCCTCGCCGCCAGAAGAGACCGGCCCTGGCTTTGCGTGGCGGCGGGCGTCGTGTTCGGCCTGGCACTGGGGACGAAACTGAACAGCTTCTTCATTCCGTTCATCGTGGTGCCGTGGTTGCTGTACATCGGTAAGCTCCGGATCGCGGCATGGACGACAGGCGCGATGGTGGTTGTGGGGCCGCTGACGTTCTGGGCGACCTGGCCGTGGCTGTGGTATGAGACCTGGTCGCGGTTCGGAGAGTACTTCGCGTTTCACCTGCATCACTATCATGTGGCGACGACGTACTTCGGGACGACCTGGGAGTTGGCTCCATGGCACTATGCGCCGGTGATGACGGCGATAACGACGCCGCCGATGGTGCTGGTGCCGGCGGTGCTGGGGATATGGGTCTGGGTGCGGACGATGCGGGAGGATGCGCCGAGACTGCAAGCGGCTGAGATGGCGAATAGTGAGGGCGGATGGCGGGGAGCAGTGTTGCTGCTGCTGGCGTGGGGGCTGATGGTGAATATGGTGCCTAGTATGCTGCCATGGGCGCCGAAGTATAATGGTGTGCGACTGTTTCTGCCGGTGTTCCCGTATCTGGCCGGATTGGCCGGAGTGGGCTTCTGGTGGGTGAGTGAGGCCGTCATCCGGTACGCAAACACAAGGCGAGATCTAGGCATCGAAGTATTGGAGATGAAGCTGCGGGGGACGCTGGTAGTCGTGGTGATACTGGCATGTGTGGTGGCGGTAGGGAATTGTCACCCGTTCGGGATGTCATACTACAGCAGCCTAATCGGGGGTCCGAGCGGGGCGCAGCGGCTGGGTATGGAGCCTACGTATTGGGGAGACACGTATCTCGCAGGCGTGCGTTGGCTGAATGTAAATGGGAGGCCGGATGCAGTAGTGTGGATCAATGTAGCCGGCTTCGCGAGCTCGGTGGCGCTCTACAAGACACTGGGGATGATGCGGGGGGACTTGCAGATTGCGGCAGGTGATGAGCAGCTTGAGGGAGCAGACTATGTTGTCGTGCAGCACAAGCCGAATGAGATGAGCCCGCTGATGCAGCGTCTGGCAGAGGCGGGGACGCCGCTTTTTGCCGAGGAGCTGGACGGTGTCGCGTTATTGTGGATATTCTCCGGAGATGACGTTTTGGACCTTGTGGGACGGTAGTCCGGCGCTGAGAGGACAAGGCGATGATCGAGCTTCGAAACCAGGGCCGCGTGAAGCTGCTGGCGACCGATATTGATGGTGTAATGACTGACGGGGGTATGTACTTCGGGCCGAATGGACAGGCGATAAAGCGGTTCGATGTCAAGGACGGCTATGGGTTGAAGATGCTGCAGTCGAGCGGGGTGCGGGTGGCGTGGATTACGGCGGATGAGTCGGCAATAACCAGGGCGAGATTCGCGGCATTGGGTCTGGATATGCTGCGGGATGGGGTGGCAGACAAGGCAGAGGCCCTGGAAGCAGTGGCGCGTGAGATGGGTTGCGAACCGGAAGAGATCGTTTATGTGGGCGACGATCTGAACGACCTCGTTGTGGCGGAGCTGGTGGGTACTTTCGTCGCGCCCGCGGATGCGACTGCGGCGGTAAAGGAGAAGGCGGCTGCAGTGACCGAGCAGGGGGGCGGTCACGGCGCGGTACGGGAAGTGTGTGAGGCGATCATCGAGCATAACAAAGGACATGAGTAGGGTCATCGGATGGTGGATGTCTCGGTCTGCATTGTGAACTGGAATACGCGGGAGCACCTCAATGAATGCCTGAGGAGCCTACGGCGAGAGGTGTCCGGAGTCGAGATAGAAGTAGTGGTAGTGGACAATGCCTCGGGAGACGGCAGCGCGGAGATGGTGAGGGATAAGCATCCGTGGGTGAAGCTGCTGGCGCAGGAGGAGAACACCGGATACGCGGCGGGTAACAATATGGCGCTGCAGGAAACCGGCGGTCGCTACAAGCTGCTGCTGAATGCGGATATCGTGGTGAGGCCGGGATCGGTGGAGTATTTGGTTGATTTCCTGGATCGGCACGAGAAGGCGGGTGCGGTGGCTCCCCGGCTGCGTCACAAAGACGGCTCGATACAGCGGACGTGCCGAAGCTTCCCGGATCCGGACGTGGTGCTGTATGAGGCCCTCGGCCTGAGCAGGCTTTTTGCGAGAAGCAGGCGGTTTGGGAAGTACCGGATGAGCTGGTGGGACTATGACGACGAACGGATGGTGGAGCAACCGATGGCCTCAGCGCTGATGCTGCGAGCTGAGACGCTGAGGGAAGTGGGCCTGTTTGACGAGAGCTTCAGGATATTCTGCAATGACGTGGACCTGTGTCGGCGACTGTGGGATGAAGGCTGGGAGGTGTGGTTCACCCCGGAAGCGGAGATGGTGCATGAAGGTGGTGCCTCGACGCGGCAAGTGCGGCGAGAAATGATTGTGGAGTCACATCGGAGCATGATGAGGTACTACGAGAAGCACTACCGGGGAAAGGTATTCGGGCCTGTGTATGGTCTGGCACTGGCGGCTTTGCGAGCCGGCATGTATCTTCGCCTTGTGGGACATGCGCTGCGAGGGCGCAGGTAGCAGCCGGCGGTGTGGCGAAATGGAGCCCAGGCGAAACTGCAAATGCGGGAGGTATTGAAGTGATAGACAGCAAGCTTCTGAAGATATTGGCGTGTCCAGTGTGTAAGGAGCCGGTGGAGGAGCAGGACGATTGGATTGTGTGCGCGGCGTGCCGGAAGCGCTATCCGATACGTGATGATATCCCGATCATGTTGGTGGAAGAGGCGGAGGATCTGCCGGCCGAGGAATGAGCGTGCGGCTTGTCGGCTCAGAGAATGGAGTCTGAAAAAGGGCGCAGGCCGGAGAGGTCCGCGCCTGTTTTGACATTATGAGCGTCACTATGAGGGATGAAGACGAGCGCGAGGATAAAAGTCAGCGTAGGCGGCAGCGTTTGCGCATCATCATCGTGAGCTGGAATGTGGCGGATGATCTGCGCGTGTGCCTGGGCTCGATATTCGCAGGCAACCGGCATGATGACTATGAGGTATGGGTCATTGATAATGCTTCGAGCGACGGCACGGTGGGGATGGTGGAGGAGGAATTTCCGCAAGTGAAGCTGGTGTGCAACGAGCACAATGCCGGTTTTGCGGCGGCGAATAATCAGGGCCTGGCGGATGCAGATGCGGACTATTGCCTGCTGCTGAATCCGGATACGATAGTCCCGGAGGGGGGATTGGAGGCGCTTTTACGCTTTGCGGACAGCCACCCAAAGGCGGGGGTGATTGGCCCGAAGCTGGTGAACCCGGACGGGAGTCTGCAGTACTCTGCGCGGCGCTTTCCGACAGTGCGGGCGGCGATATTTCGTAACACGGCTTTCGGGCGGTGGTTCCCTGGGGCACATTCGCCGCAGGAGTATCTGATGACTGACTGGGATCACAATGACCCACGGGTGGTGGACTGGGTTTCGGGCGCGTGCATGCTGATAAGGCGGGAAGCCTTGGAGGCAATCGGCAGGCTGGATGAGGCGTTTTTCTGGGGCTCGGAGGATGTGGACTACTGCTTCCGGGCGCGCAGTGCAGGCTGGCGGGTAATGTACACGCCCGAGCCGACGATCGTGCATGCAATCGGGCGCAGTACCAGCCAGGCGGTAGTGGCGACGATTATCCGAACGCACTACGGGATGCAACGCCTGTATCGCAAACACCTGGCACGGAAGCCGATGACGCGGTCGTTGGTGTTCGTAGGTGTGTGGTTGCGAGCGGGGCTGCTGATTTGCAGCCATTGTGTGAGACTGGTCATTGCACGTATAAGGTCCGTGTTGAGGCGAGGCTAGTGGTGGCATGAAGTGTGGTGAGAAGTGCCGAAAGCTGGTGGCCGATGCGGGGCGAGCGCTCTTCCTACTGGCGCTTTTCACCTACCCGCTCGTGGCCGGCAAGAACTTCCGCTGGCAGAACATGACGCTACACTGCATCGTGTCGCTGGCGGTGTTGCTGTGGTATGCCGCCCGTGCGAGCGGCGGCGGCCGCCCGGTCCTGGTGCGCCACAAGGTCCTCGACGGCGCGCTGGTCGCCCTGCTGGCAATCGTCATTATCGCGGCGAGTGTATCGGCGTACAGGTACGCAAGCCTGCTTTTCATCGTCTGGCTGGTGGACTGCCTGCTGGTGTACTGGATGGCTCGTGAGGCTTTTGTAGAGGGGAGATGGCGCTGGGCAGTGCCGGTGGCGGTCTTGTGCGGAGGTGTGGTGTGCAGCCTGCTGGGGTTGCGGGAGTATGTGCGTACGGTGATGTTCGCGGGAGAGGCAAACTGGCGAATCTTCGGCCCCTTGTATAACCCCAACATACTCGCATCATATCTCATCGGCCCGCTACTACTGGCTCTCGCGCTCATCGTGACGCTGGTCGGCGCTCAGGCCGGCCGCCGAGAAGATGACGGGCAGCGAAGGCCGCGCCTCAGGCTCATCGGCCTCGGCTTTGCGGTCCTCCTCATTGGCCCGGCCATATTGCTGACAGGCTCGCGCGCGGGACTGGCATCGGCAGCCGCAGGTGTGGTGGTGTTCGCGCTTGCACGCGGCGGCAAGAAGCAGCGCCGGAACCAGACAATGTGGGTCATCAGGGGCGTGTTGGTGGCGCTGATGGTGGCCGTACTGGTAGCGCCGCCCTTGCGTAACCGCGCACAACGTGCCTTCTCCATGGAGAATCACTCGACGGCATTCCGCTACTACACGTGGCTGGGTACTCTCGACATGGTGCGCGACAAGCCGCTGCTGGGCGTCGGCCCCGGCACATTCGAGTATTCCTATCCGGGCTATGCGCGCGCCGGCTACACCCGGATGAGCCACCAGAGCTTCCTCCAGATTGCTGCGGAAGCGGGTATCTTTGCACTACTGGCCGCGCTGGCGGCGGGTATCGCCGGGGTGCGCCTGTGTCTGTGGATAGCACGCAGGCAGGGCAGCGGCGCGGGCGCGCTGGCGGCAGCGGCGGCAGGCTGGCTGGTAGGGCTGGCTCTGCATAACCTCTTCGATTACAGCATGTACGTGCCGGCGGTGGCAGTCTCGGCGTTCGCGGTGCTGGGCGCAGCAGTGGGACCTGGCAAGGAGCGTGCCGGCGAGCGCGACAAGGTAAGCAGGAAGCGCTGGTTGGGGCCGGCGATGGGGTTGCTGGTGGTATTGTGCCTGGGTCTGAACCTGCTGACCATCGAGGCGTACACGGTACTGGCAGAGACGTTGCTGAAGCAAGGGCGATACGGCCAGGCGCAAGAGAGCGCGGCCGAGACGATCAAGCCGCTGGGCGGCTACTCGGCAGAGAGCTGGGAGACGGTGGCGAAGGTGTATGAGGCGCAGTTGCGGAGTGCGCAGAGTGTCTTTTTGGAAAGGGCGATAGCTGCGCGGCTGCGGGCGGTCGAGTTGGCGCCGACGGTGGCGACATCGTATATGGCACTGGCGCGGCTCTATGAGCTGAAGGGTGTGGAACGGGAAGCACTGGAGTATGGGCGGAAGGCTGTGGAGGTATATCCGACGAACAGCCGGGGGCTTGCCTACCTGGGGCGTTTGCAGGACCAGGCCGGTCTGGATCAGGATGCGGAAGCGACCTATAAGCGGCTATTGGCTCTGAGGGCAACCCCGGTCGGGAAGTATCCGGCGGTACCGGAGCTTCCGGACCCGAGCTATGTCTGGGCGTGGACGTATCTAGCGGCAGATGCGTATGCCGAGGGGGATGCGGAGACGGGCACGGAGATGGTGTATCAGGCGCTTATGCTGATAAACGGTCGGCTGAAAGCGCAGAGGCAGTTTTTTGATCTGGAGGCACAGGTGACGGGGCGGCGTGCGGCAGAACTGGGGGAGATTGAGGCGATGGCGGAGGGGATTTCGGAACTGGTGTGGGAACACCCGGACCGCATCAACGAGTTGCTGCTGGCGGAGACACGGCGACGGCTGGGGCAATGGGCTCAGCAGGAGGTGTTGCTGCGGGAGGTAATCCGGAGGGCAGAGGGTGCCTCGGAAGTGGGGAATGAGCAGGTGATGGGGGCGGCCTACCTGGAACTGGGCGAATTGTACTCCGAACAGAAGCGAGACGGTGAGGCGAAGGCTGCGTACGCGGAGGGACTACGGATACTGAAGGGGCTGGGCGGGCAATCAGAGCAAATGCAGCCAGGGCGCAGAGGGCGGCGGACGATTGACGAGGAAAGGGTAGAAGAGTTAATGGAGCAGGCCGAGGCAGGAGGTATTTGAGCGGGGGCGTGCCACGGCTGGAGACGGGAGGCAACAAATGGGTAGAATACTGGTTTTGCATGGGCCGAATCTGAATCTGTTGGGGGAACGTGAGCCGCAGGTTTATGGTGAGGCGAGTCTGGAAGAGATCAACGAGATGCTGAGTACGGAGGCGACTGCGCTGGGTTTGGAGCTGCGGATCGAGCAGAGCAACCACGAGGGCGAGCTGATTGAGATAATCCACCGCGAGCGCGGCTGGGCGCAGGTGATCGTGATCAATCCGGCGGGCTATACGCATACATCGGTGGCGCTGGCTGACGCTCTGCGGGCGGTGCGGCTGCCGGCAATCGAGGTGCATCTGAGTAACGTGGCGGCAAGAGAGGCATTCCGGCGTGAGTCAGTGACAGCCGGGGCTTGCGTGGGGCAGATATCGGGGTTCCGGAGCCACAGTTATATTCTGGCACTGCACGCGGCAGCACGGATCATCGCGCAAGGGGCGAGACGATGAGCTTGTTTGAGCGTCGGCGGGCGAGAATGTGCGAATGGCTGGCAGAGACGGGCACTGCTGCGGCGTTGATCAGCCTGCCGGCGAATGTGCGGTATCTGTCGGGTTTCGCGGGTGAGGGTCATCTGGTGCTGACGGGTGGCAATGGGGCAGTGTGCACGGACAGCAGGTATGAGCTACAGGCGAAGGAGGAAGCGAGCGGGCTGGAGACCATTATCAATGTCAACGGCCAGTTGGCGTCAGTAAATGAGTTCCTGAATGCTCAGGGGGTTTCGCTGCTTGCTTTCGAGGAGCATGTCATCACCTATGCACAGTTCCAGCAACTTGCCGAGCAGTTCGGGTCGGAGAACCTGAAGCCGGTGCAGGGCGCAGTGGAAAAACTGCGCATTGTCAAGGATGCAGAGGAGATAGATGCCATCCGCAAGGCGGCCCAGATCACTTCGCGTTCGCTGACTGAGTTGCTTTCGGAGCTGGGGCCCGGGCCGACGGAAAGGGAGGTGGCTTTGGAACTGGACAGGCGGATGGTGATGAACGGTGCAGATGATGCGGCGTTCGACACGATCGTGGCTTCGGGGCCTTCGGCGGCATGTCCGCACGCAAGTCCGGGGCAGCGCCGATTGGCAGAGGGCGAAATGGTGAAGATTGATGTGGGTTGCCGGCTGAATGGGTATTGCTCTGATATGACGCGAACGGTTTTCTTCGGTGAGCCAACGGCGCAGTTTGTGGAGTTGTACAATGTGGTGTTGGATGCTCAGGAAGCGGCGCTGGAGGTGGTAGGGGCGGGACTGTCGTGCGCGGAGCTGGACGGGACAGCGCGGGCGGCGATTGAGGCGGCAGGTTTCGGGGAGTATTTCACTCACAGCCTGGGTCATGGTGTCGGTCTGGAGGTTCACGAGGCGCCACGGGTCTCGACGCGAAGCGATGAGACGCTGGAGGCGGGAATGGTGGTGACGTTAGAGCCGGGGATATACATGGAGGACTGGGGCGGCATCCGGATCGAGGATTTGGTTGTGGTGACTGAAGACGGCTGCGAGGTACTAACGGAGACGCCGAAGATACGATATTGAGTGCTGTGCGGGGCGCGGCACGATTGCAGTCGCCTGGAGGAAGGTTCTGTTGTGTGTTGAGGTCTTTGACTTTGGGCATGGTTTGCGCTAAGCTTTAGTTCTGCAATGCTTTTGTAGATAGGTGTTGTCAGGGGTTCTGATGACAGCGAAGTGAGGGTGATAGCGAAGTGATTTCGGTCAACGATCTTAGACCGGGTGTGACCATCGAGTTGGATGGTCAGGCCTACCAGGTGATAGAAAGCGCGCACCACAAGCCGGGGAAAGGCCAGGCGGTTGTGCGGACACGTCTGCGTGATCTGGAGACCGGTAAGGTCTTCAACAAGACGTTCACTGCGCAGGTGAAGGTTGGCCGCGCGCATGTAGAGCGGCGGGACGCGCAGTATCTGTATTCACAAGGCGACATGTATGTGCTAATGGATTCACAGAGCTATGAGCAGTTTGAGTTCAGCCGCGGGCAGATCGGCGATGTTGCGAAGTGGCTCAAGGAGGGCGAAGTGGTTGGGCTGGTGTCGTACGAGGGCAAGCTTCTCGGCATCGAGCCTGCCGGCGCGGTGGAGCGAGAGGTAGTGAAGACGGATCCGGGTGTCCGCGGCGATACGGCCCAGGGGGAACGAAGCCGGCGGTGATTGAGGGCGGCGTCACGGTGAGCGTACCCCT
>CAZCJS010000015.1:0-28510 GCA_964498775.1 uncultured Armatimonadia bacterium | reverse complement strand
TATCGCTCCAAGGGGCGTGCTCAGCCGCCAGGTGATAGCTCGCTCGTCGCCGCTGCGATCCTGGACCGTCTCAGCCACGACATCATCGCCATACTCCGTGGTATAGAACGAGGCCAGATTCGCGATGCAGAAGCCCACATTTGCTTGCCTGTGGTAGTCAATCAGCTCTTTCTCCGGCGTCTCGAAGCTTTGGCTCAGATCCCAGGGCATGTGGTACTTGTGGTAAAACCAGTGCGACAGGTCCAGTATGTAGGGCACTACATCCGGCACCTCACCCCGATACACCGCGAGAATGCGTTCGCGCTGAGTCATGGCCATTCTTTTGCATCCTTACTGTTGGCTGCAAGTCAACGACCTTCGCTGGGGAGACGCTGGTGCGCAGTGAAGCAGCGTCTCTTGAACAAAGCCCCTCGTTTGTGAACGAGGGGCTTTCCTGCAGCAGTTCCCATGGGCACAATGTGCCCGTGGCTTAGCTGCTCATCTTGTCGAGTCTGTTCATGTCTTCTTTCGACAGCTTAACCTTCGCTGCGCCGACGTTGTCCTCAAGGTGCTCCATCTTCGTTACGCCTGCAATGACCGACGCGATCGGCGGGCGATGCAGCAACCAGGCGATGGCTAGCTGTGCCGGCGAGCACCCCTTCTCCTTGGCCATGCGCGTAACCTTGCCCGCCAACTTAAGCCGTTCTTCGGTGAGGAAACGCTTGCCCAGAAACTCGGTTGTCGTGAGCCGCCCCTCGGTCTCGTCGAGATTGTTTTTCGTATAGCGACCAGTCAGCAATCCACCCGCCAGCGGGAAATAGGGGATGATGCTGAGCCCTGCGCTCTCGCAGAAATCAAGGAACGCCTGCTCGTCACCCTCTTCGTCAGACGCGACATTCCCACGCTCGGCGAGACTGTAGCCGTTTTCCACGGCGACAATATTGCGTGACGCGTCCTTGCCCACCTGCTTGAGCACATCCATCACCGCCTGCGTCTGGGCTGCACTATGATTAGATACCGCGATATAGCGCACCTTGCCCGCTGTAACGAGATCATCCATCGTTGACCAGGTCTCCTCCAGCGGCGTGATCCAGTCGGTCTTCCCCGAGGTGACTGGTGCCCAGGTGTCGGCGCTGTGAAGATACAGCAGGTCAATGTGGTCCACACACATCCGCTGCAGGCAGCGTTCCACCTCGCTCATCAAATACAGCCGTGATGCGCCACTCTGATTTGGCGTGAACGCCTCCTCATTGACCGGGTAGGGGCCGAGTTGATACTCCTCCCGCGAGTTGTTGCTCACCTTCGTCGCTAGCACGACCTTGTCCCGAACGCTCTGTGGCCGCTTGGAGAAATAGCGTCCCAGCAGGCGTTCCGAGTTCGCCGATCCCGCGTTGTATGAGTTCGCTGTGTCCCAGTGGAAAGCGCCTAACTCCAGCGCCCGGTCCAGTATTGGGAACCCGTTGAACTCATTCACCCGCGATTTGTCGTATTCCGGGTATCCCCATTGCCACAAACCTAGTCCGATCTCTGAAACCCAGAGACCGGAATTGCCCACCTGTCGGCACGACATACCACGAAACTTCTTGATGTTAGGCATCGTGAAGCCCCCATATCTTTAAGCTGAAAGTCATTGCGTAGTGACTAGTTCGCCACCCCCCTGCTGCATCCCTTCTTTTTCGCGCACAAGTACTTGGATTCATCGTCTCTCACACCTGACATCATGCCCCATCCACCGGGTTTCAATTCAACATATTGACATATCCCGTTGACACAAGCTACACTATGCGCTATATTAATCCAAGCCAACTTAGAGCTTCTTAACTTCGGGCGGAGAAAATCCCCGTGACACGTGTCAGTTCCACAATGGAAGACTACCTGGAGGCTATGTATCGCCTCGAACTCCTGCGTGGAGCAGTCCATGTCAAAGATATCGCCGACCTTCTGAATGTCAAAATGCCGTCGGTTACATCTGCGCTCCACACCCTCCAGGACAATGACTTTATCGCCTACGAGAAGTACAAGGCCATCCGCTTTACTACCACGGGCCGCGCCATCGCTCGTGACGTCTACGTCCGCCACCAGGCCCTCCGCGAGTTCCTTACGGATATCCTCCAGTTGGATCCCTGCACCGCTGAGCAGGAAGCGTGCGAAATGGAGCACGCCGTCAGCGGCGAAACCATGAAACGTCTCCTCACACTCATTGACTTCATCAAGCGGTGTCCCAGAGGCGGAGAAGACTGGCTACAGCATCTCAAAGATCGCTGGGAAGGCGAACTCTGTGACGACGATTGTGCCACCTGCATCGCCGGCCTGGACATACCGTCGCGCTCACCGTTCGCTCCGCTCAACGATGATGCGGAACTCATTTCGCTGGACCAACTCGAGCCCGGCCACAGAGGCATCATCACACGTCTTGGTGGCTCCGGACCAATCAGGCGTCGCATCATGGACATGGGCATCACCACCGGCAGTGAACTCGAAGTTGAACGTCTCGCACCCCTTGGAGATCCCATGGAGTTCAAGATTCGCGGCTACCACCTCTCACTCCGACGCGAGGAGGCAGCCAATATCTATGTCCGGCTTCCATAGGGGAAGGTCCCGGCAACCTGGGCTGCCGCTCATGTTGGCCACGCCTGACACGCCACACCAGATTGTCGAGATCCGAGGCGGACGTGGCATGCGCCGCCACCTCACTGACATGGGTTTCGTCACCGGTGCCACCGTCACTGTCACCGCCGGACATGCCGGTTCCATCATCGTGAGCCTCATGGACAGCCGCGTCGTGCTCGGACGGGGAATGGCACAAAGAATTATCGTGCAACCTCTCTTATGAAAGCGACGGCATCAACGCAATCCCCAATCTGCAGATCCCAAACATTCGAAAACGCCCAAAGCTGACCCACTATGACCAGACATGCGCACCATAAACCAATAGTTGTAGCACTCGCCGGCAACCCCAACTCCGGCAAGACCACCCTCTTCAACAACCTCACCGGCGCCCATCAGCATGTCGGCAACTACCCCGGCGTTACCGTCGAGCGCAAGGAAGGTCATACCAGGTTCGAGCAGCATCATCTCGACATCGTTGATCTCCCCGGCACCTACAGCCTCACCCCATACTCCCTCGAGGAGCTTGTCGCTCGCAACTTCGTCGTCGAAGAGCGCCCGGACGTCGTCGTGGACGTCGTGGACGCCACCAACCTCGAACGCAACCTCTACCTCGCCACCCAGTTCATCGAACTCGATGTCCCCGTCATCATCGCCCTCAATATGATTGACATGGCCGAGGCACAGGGCCTGCGTATAGACGCCGAGTTGCTCGGACAACTACTCGGCGTAACGGTCATTCCGATGGTCGCTACTACCGGCTTCGGCAAGCAGGAACTCCTCGAGGCCATCGCAGATGTCGCCGCCAAGCATACCAAACCCACCGCTACCATCCATTTCGGCAACGAACTCGAGCCGCACATTGCCGGCGTCGCCGAACTCCTCGACGATTCCACACTTGACGATAAGATCTCCATCTCTCCCCGATGGCTGGCCATCAAGCTACTTGAGAATGATGCCGAGGTAATTGCGGATATCAGCGAGCACATCCCTGATGCCGACAACCTCCTCGGCAAAGTGACAAGGGTGCGCGAGCATGTCGAGAGCATCCTCGGCGAAGACGCCGAGATAACAATCGGTGACCGCCGCTATGGCTTCATTGCCGGCGCTTGCCGCCGCGCCGTCACAACCGTCAAGAGCAGGCGCATTGATGTCACCGATCTAATTGACGACATCGTCACCAACCGCATCGTCGGCATACCCATATTCTTCCTGCTGATGTGGCTGATGTTCGAGATGGTCTTCAGGCTCGGTGAGCCTCCCATGGGATGGATCGAGACAGGCTTCGACGCCCTTGGCGGGCTCGTCACCTCCGTCATGCCGCCGGGAGAACTCAGGTCTCTTATCGTTGACGGAATCATTGGTGGAGTCGGTGGAGTCCTCGTCTTCGTACCCAACATCCTGCTCCTGTTCCTGGCCATTGCCTTCATCGAAGACAGCGGCTATATGGCGCGCGCCGCCTTCGTTGTGGACAAGCTCATGCACAAAATCGGTCTCCACGGCAAGAGCTTTATCCCCATGCTCATCGGTTTCGGCTGCACCGTGCCTGCCGTCCTCGCATGTCGTACCATAGACGACGAGAAGAACCGACTCACTACCATGCTCATAGCGCCGCTGATGAGCTGCAGCGCCCGCCTCCCCGTATATCTGCTACTCGCCGGTGCCTTCTTCCCCGCCGCGCTTGCCGGCAAGGTCATCTTCGGGGTGTATATCTTCGGCGTCCTGCTGGCGGCTGTCATGGCTCTGATTTTCCGCAAGTCGCTCTTCCCCGGCGAAACCGCTCCCTTTGTCATGGAGTTGCCGCCCTACCGGATGCCGACGCTGCGCGGACTTCTCGTGCACATGTGGGAGCGCACCTGGATGTATGTCAGGAAAGCAGGCACCGTCATTCTCGTCGCCTCAGTCATCGTCTGGGCATTACTCACACACCCCGCACCTCCCCCACAGATCGCCACGGCCGAATCCGAGCACCAAGCGGCTAGCGACGCGGTCGCCTACAGCTACGCCGGCCGCTTCAGCAAAGCCCTCGAGCCGCTCATACGCCCCCTCGGTTTCGACTGGAAAATCGGCACCAGCCTCTTCGCCGGCTTTGCCGCCAAAGAGATCGTCGTCTCCACCCTCGGCACCGTCTACAGCCTCGGCGACACGGATGAGCAAGACAATACTCTCCGCGCCGCATTAACCTCCGACCCGAACTTCGACCCGCTCGTCGCCCTCACCCTCATGGTCTTCGTACTCATATACGTCCCATGTATCGCCGTCGTTGCCGTAGTAAAGAAAGAGACTAACTCCTGGAAATGGCCTGCGTTTCTCATCTTCTACACCACCTCTCTCGCCTGGATCGTCTCCTTCATCCTCTACCAGGGTGGCAGACTCCTCGGCTTCTGACCCCTACCACAGGTATCTCACCACAATACTGTTTTCTCTTTTTACCATCAAAACCCGGTAGTACCGGCGCGAAGATCAATGCTTATCATTCTCTCCTGTCCACAGGCAGGTACGGTCGTCGCGATGGTCAAATATACATCCACGCTGCTCACATGACCCCGGGAGGTATTGCATCATGCTCTCCAGAGTCCACAGTGCCGCCGTCATCGGGGTTGACGCTTATCCCGTTGAGATCGAGGTGGACATCAGCCGAGGACAGGAAGCGTTCAATCTAGTCGGGCTTCCTGATGCCGCCGTCCGTGAGAGCCGCGAGCGCGTCCGCTCCGCCATCCGCAATTCCGGCTTCCGCTACCCCCTGGACCGTTGTACTGTCAATCTTGCCCCTGCTGACATCCGTAAAGAAGGGCCCTCATTCGACCTCCCCATTGCCATCGCCATCCTCATAGCCAGCGGTCAAATCAACGCCGATAGCCTCGACGAGACCGCGGTCATTGGTGAGTTGGCCCTCGACGGGCTCGTGAGATCCGTAGCCGGTGCCTTGCCTGTCGCTCTCGGAACCAGAGACCACGGAAAAGCCAGACTCATCGTCCCTGAGCAGAATGCTCACGAAGCCGCGGTCGTCGGCGACTTCGACATCTACCCTGCCGACAGTCTCTACGGAGCCGTCGAGATGATCGAGCAGGGCTTCCCCGGTGAGCCGACCACTGTCCCACCAGACCAGCTCGACCCCCAAGCCGCCGAGTACGACATAGACTTCAGCGATGTCAAAGGCCAGGAGCATGTCAAACGCGCTTTCGAAGTCGCCTCCGCAGGTGGTCACAATGTCCTCATGATCGGCCCTCCCGGAGCCGGCAAGACCATGCTTGCGCGTCGCATGCCCGGCATTCTCCCACCTATGTCCTTTCCTGAAGCCCTTGAAGTCAGCAAGCTCTACAGCGTCGCCGGCCTCATGCCCGAGAGGGTAGCGCTCATGCGCACCCGACCCTTCCGTGCTCCCCATCACACCGTCTCGACCGCCGGCCTCGTCGGGGGCGGCACTATCCCCAAGCCCGGCGAAGTCAGTCTCGCCCACAACGGCGTTCTGTTCCTCGACGAGCTACCTGAGTTCGGCCGTGGCACGCTCGAGGTTCTCCGCCAACCGCTCGAAGACGCCACCGTGACCATTGCCCGCGCTCAGCTTACCCTTTCCTTCCCGGCCAACTTTCAACTGGTTGCCGCTATGAACCCCTGCCCTTGCGGCTTCCGTGGCGATCCCGTCAGGCAATGCACCTGTAGCACCGGCCAGATCGCCAAGTACCTTCAGCGCATCAGCGGTCCTCTCCAGGACCGCATTGATATCCAGATTGAGGTCCCGCGCCTTGCCGCCGACGAACTGATGAACAAGCAGCCCGGTGAGACCTCCAAAAACATCCAGCAGCGCGTGGTAGCCGCCCGCGCCCTACAGCACCAGCGGTTCGACAATACCCCCTTCCACAACAATGCCGCGATGAACAGCAAGGCACTCCGCCAGTTCTGCGTGCTTACCGATGAAGTCAGTTCACTACTGCGCTCGGCCATAGACCGCTTCCAGCTTTCCGCACGCGCTCATGACCGCATCCTCAAGGTCGCCCGCACCATCGCCGACCTCGACGCCAGTGACAGCATTCGCGTCCACCACATCGCCGAGGCCGTCCAGTACCGTTCTCTCGACCGCAAGTTCTGGAACTGACGGCCCGCCAGTACCGGAGAACTCCCTATGGCAACTGTTCTCGCAGTGCTCACCAGCGGACGCAGGCATGGCTTCACCGCGCAACTCCTCGACAGCGCCATCCGTGGCATCCAGGCCATCCCCGACGTTGAGGCCGAGCTCCTCCGCACGCACGACTTCAGCTATGGCCCCTGCACGAGTTGCTTCACCTGCATCCGCGATCCGCGTCATGTCTGCGTCCTTGATGACGACATGGGCCGACGCGGCCAGGGCGAGGTCTTTCGCCGGATCGCCGCCGCCAACGCTATCATCATCGCCGACCCGGTCCACAACTGGAGCCCCACTGCCTCCGCCCGCCTCCTTATTGAGCGCTGCTATCCCTTCCTCTGGAGCGGCAAGCTCAACGGGATGCCCTCGGCGTGCATCTCCTGTGCGAGCAACCAGGGCATGCACCGCCTCGCCCTCGCCGAGCTGTGCAAGTGGTGTTTCGGGTTGCGCACCCGCTACCAGGGGGGCATCGCCGCTCATCTCGCGTTCTTCGACGAAGCCCTCGAGCAGGCTGAAGCCCTCGGGGAGAAGCTCGCCCGCGCTGCGCTCGACGATGAGACCCACGGCAGGCAACCATGGGATGATGCGGAGTGCTTCGCTTACTACACGGAGCATGGCGACTGGGGGCCGCTGGAGGCCTATCTCGACAACCTCACCAACGGGACGATGCGTGCGGAGACTTCCGTAATGGCGGAGGCGCTTCAGAACGAGACCTTCGTCAATCCCGAGGCAGTGCAGCATCTCCAGAAGGCTCAACGCATATTTACAGACACAATCGCCCTCTACGATACGGGGAAGCAAGTGGAGGCAGCGAGGTCACTGGCGGAGGCGAGCGCGCACTGGACGCAGGCCACGTGGCAGGAGTTCCTGGAGGCGGATGTCATCGGCATCCCCAAGCCTCCCGCCTACCGCCCCACCACGGAAGATCACTGAGCTGTTGTCGCTCAGTCGGTTGGGCCGGCAGCGCGTCCAAGCAGTTCACTATCCTGCCCGCCCGCTCTTAATCATCCTCGGCAGGTCTATCACCTGCGGGCGTTCGACGCCGGCCTCTTCCATCAGCCGCAGCACGAAACCTTGATTCCCGACTGCCCCTGCCGACATGGCGTCACTACTCACGACAAACTTCACATTTCGCCGGCTGAAAACGGACACCAGCGCCGCGTATTCACCGATGAACTCCTCCACCGAAAGCTCCGGGAACCACCAATGCATCTGGTTACTCAGCTCGAACGCGACGTCGTATTCATCCATCGCCGCCGCCAGCTCGGTCAATGCTGAGCGCGGCATCTGAGACGGCGACAGTGGCGCTGGGAACTGTCCGATATTGAACGGCCGCGCCAGTGCGGTCACTAGCGGGTTCTGCACCGCTGTCAGCAGCGCCTGGAAAATGTTGCTCAAATAGCGTTGCTTGCTGGCGGGCGGGTTGAGGGCGATGCCGTCTGTTCGGCCCCCCAGTGCCGTGTACACTACCGGCGCCAGCCGACCAAGCGACCCATTCAGCGATATCTTCCCCTGAGCGTCAGCTATCTGGGTCTCGATAGCCGGCACAATCAATACCGGGCTGAGCACATCGGCCCGCACTATCTCCCGCACCCGGTCACGCAGGTCTTCGCCATCTGCAGTCTCATTGGCCGGCGTTTCGGCGGTCGCAATCACCGCCAGCTCCAAGCCTTGAGCCTCGGCAGCGCGAACCACCTCAGCCAGACCGTCGCGTCCTCCTGTAGCATCGGTATGAATATGCGCGTCGTATGGGAAGCCTCTCATGGCAACCTCACTGACCGAATTATCTTGCCGTGCCGCTACCTGATATTTCTATCAGTCGCCCCGCTACTCCTCGTCGGACCCGACATCACACTCATTCGTTCCAGCCGTATTCGCCTAACAGAGGAACAAAAACACAGCCGATATTCTCACGCACCTTCATCTCACCATTAACCTTCCGCGCTACCATACACATTTGGTGATGCAGACTCCCCACCGGCGCCACGATCCTGCCGCCTTCGCGCAACTGCTCCACCCACGCCGGTGAGATCGCCGGAGTTGCGGCAGCCACGATGATTCCGTCATACGGTGCGGCCTCCGCATAGCCCTTACTGCCATCACCGGTGATGATATGAACTTGCTCGTAGCCAAGTCGGGCCAACACCGCCGCTGCACGATTCGCCAAGGCAGGGATCAATTCGATGCCATATACCTCGGCTCCCATTTCGGCCAATACTGCAGCTTGATATCCGGAACCGGCTCCCACCTCCAAAATGCGCTGCCCGGGCTCAACTTCCAGCAACTCCACCATCAACGCTACCATATATGGCTGGGAAATCGTCTGGCCTTCGCCGATGGACATAGCCCCATCGAGATAGGCATCCGCCTGAAGGTCCGGCGGCATAAATTCGTGTCTCGGCACCGCCACAATTGCGGACAGGACCCGCTCATCCTTTATTCCGCGTGCAACGAGTTGCCGTTCAGCCATCCGCCTCCGAGCGTTCAGGTATTTGTCTGCGTGCCCGTTGTCGTTCTCTCTCATGCTTCCATTCCCTTCTGGACAACGACCTCGTCACGCCTGGAACGTGCAATCTTCTCCTAAATCGAATATAATCGGCATGCAAAATCGTATTGCTTTCGACCACTTAGCCAAAGGAGGTGCAACCCATGTCGCCCGATCTCGACCACTCCTCCGTACCACACAACAAACGCGAGGACACTGACATCATCGTCGCCCTCTTCCGCGCAGCGCTCATCATAGTTCTGCTCATACTCCCACCCGAAACAAGAGGCCTGCTGGGTGCCCCTCCATTCATCCGCACAATGCTCACAGTCGGCGCACTATACACTTTCATCCAGGCAGTACTCTTTTTCGCCAACTACAGTATGCACACCTATAGGCCGATCACATTGGCCGTTGATCTATTGCTCGTAACCGCTATTACCGCAACCTTCGCCCAGAGCGGACGCGACCTTTTCCAGATCTACTACATCCTTGTCATCACCGGTGCTGTCTGGTATCGCCGATCGGGCGCCCTCATCACCGCACTCGCCGCCATCGGCCTCAGCTTCATCGTCGAGTATCACATGACCGGTGCCGACCCCGCCGACCTTGCCTATCAGTTCGCCGTAACACGCGTGCCCTGGGTACTACTCGTCGCCATTTTCGCCGCCTACCTGGTCCGCGCACGCGACTCAGAGCGCGAACTCAACATTCAGATAGATCACGAACTCCGACTCGCCCGGCATTTGCAGGCACATATGCTCCCAGAGCGTTTGCCACGTGTGCCCGGCCTCGACATCGCTCTTCGCTTCAATCCCGCACGATATGTCGGCGGCGACCTCTATGCCATTCAGACGCTCCAAGACGGACGCATCCTCATCGTCCTTGCCGACGTCGCCGGAAAAAGCGTCTATGGACTGGTACATCTCTCTGCACTCAATTCCCATCTGACTGCCGCCGTCCATGAAGGCCTCTCGCCTGCCGAGATAGCCACGCGCATCAATCGAGGTATCTACGAGTCACTTCAACCTGATAGCTACGCCGCCGTCGTCATCGCCGCCATTGATCTCAACGCAGACACTATTGAGTTCGTCAACTGCGGCCATCTTCCTCCCTTACGACTCCGCCACAGCGATCCCGACGATGTCGTCCAACTCAGTTCCGGCAGCATCCTGATCGGTGCTGTTGAGAACCCTTCATACGAGAACCACACCGAGGCTTTTGAGGCCACCGACACACTCGTATTCTACACTGATGGAATATCCGAAGTCAGGGGGCGAGACAATAAGCAGTTCGGGGCACAAGGCGTCCTCAGGGCCATTGCAGAAATACAGCGCCAAGACGCCGAAGCCATTGCCGAGAGCGTCATGACCGCCCGACAAGCCTTCGCTGCTGCCAATGCCGCGGCTGACGACGCCACGCTCATCGTACTTCGCAGATGCCCTGACAGTGAAGCAAATGCACATTCAGCGTAAGCGCCGTACCACGCCGCGAACCAGACCGATCACCTCGACATCTGAGCTGCGAAGCGATTCCATATTGTCATTCTCAGGACGTAACTCAATGTGGTCGGCATGTACGTACAACCGTTTTACGGTCGCCTCATCGTCAAGCAACGCGACTATAATGTCGCCATTCTCGGCCGTATCCTGACAACGCACGATAACATAATCGCCGTCGAGAATTCCGGCGTTCACCATGCTGTCACCTGTCACTTCAAGCATGAAAAGATCTTCATCCGGAAATAGATTCTCAGGCATCGGCAGCATTTCCTCGATGTTCTCGGTAGCCAACAGCGGCTGGCCGGCGGCTACACGACCGACCAGGGGAATGTCGTGAACGTGATCACGCACATCGCCAGTCTCACGCCCGGACACATTCGGACGAATCGCTCGTGTCAGAGAACCGTCACGCTGAATATACCCGCCTTTCTCCAGCGCCTTGAGGTGGAAATGAACCGACGAACTCGACGACAGACCCACACATTGACCGATCTCGCGCACTGTCGGTGGATATCCATTTTCCTCAATGTGTTCTACAATGAAGTCGAGTATGTCCTGCCGCCGTTGTGTGAGTGGCTTCTTGGTCATCGTCACACGCACCTCCTGAGATCGCTGCAACTGATACCACTATCCTAGCACACTGACGCCAATTTTGCAAACATCAGTTCGATAAAAAGGTATTCATCTCACCACATGCCCACAGCAGATCATGAACCCGACGGCCAGATGCACCATCGCGAGTTCGAAGAGCTATACCGCCTCGAAGATTTCTACTGGTGGTTCATCGGCCGCCGGCAGTTCGTCGCCCAACTCATTCGCACTTACCTTCTCCCGACATCAGACGGCCGTGAACCCGTCATACTCGATGCCGGCTGTGGCACCGGTGGGACTATGAAAGCCCTTGCCTCATTAGGCCAAATCCATGGCGCTGATATTGCCCCAATTGCCCTCCAGTACTCTCGAAAACGCGGTTTCCATAACCTCACCTGCTGTCGCACTGAGCACCTCGCCTATCGCGACTGTTCCGTTGACGCAGTCACTAGCTGCGACGTACTCGAACATATCCGCGACGACAGACATGCCCTCCGTGAAATTTTTCGGGTCCTCCGCCCGGGAGGCATTTTGGTCGCAACTCTACCCGCTCACCCCTTTCTCTGGAGCGAACATGATCGCGCTCTAGCCCACGTTCGCAGATACACCCGTCGAGAAATTATCGCGAAGTTACAGGATACCGGCTATCGCATAGAGAAACTAACTGCAGCAGTTGTTCTCATGTTTCCACCTATTCTTGCTGTGCGACTGCTCCAGCGATTGCGGCTGAAGTCAACTGAACATCCGGACACCGACCTTCAGATTCTCCCGCCGATCATGAACAGCACACTTATACGCATCCTGAGTTTCGAGACATGGTGCTCACGGTGGTTCAACTGGCCCATCGGAACATCATTCGCTCTTGTCGCGCGCAAGCCGACCGACTCCGTACAAACACACTCCAGTACCTAGCAGGAGGCATTTCGCTCTCATGCAAGTCGGCATTTGCATCGCTGGCGGTGTCAACGAACTCAACCGCGTGGACCTCGACTTGCTCAGGCAAGTGGGCATACAATCACTCTTCGTCGGCTGCTATGAAAACGAAATGCGCTGGCAGGCCGGACAGGTCGCCACCTTCGTACGAGACGCCGCAACCATCGGCTTCGAAGTCTGCAGTCTCCCCTGGGGATACGGTAAGATACTTGACCCCGATCCTGCAATTCCCAGCCTTTATACAGACACTCATCGCGCCCAACTACAGATTGACAGCCGTGGCCGCCGGTGTGCGAAGGCCTGCCCTAACAACCCACAGTTCCTCGAGTGGTTCGCTTCCGAAATGCGCACTGCCGCATGGATGCTCGAAGTCCATGGTTTCATCTGGGACGAGCCCAGCTTTTACAATTCCCGCACCACCTGGGCCTGTCGCTGCGAGTACTGCCAGCGGCTCTTCTATGCCGCCGAGAATGTCCACATGCCTCGCGAAATCAATCAACAGGTACGCGCTTTCCGCCGCTTTAGCATCAGCATGTTCATTCTGGCCGCCACCGCCGCCATTCAGTCGGTGGACAGCCGCCTCTATTCTCTCGTGATGCCAAGGCCCACCCTAGATACCGCCATGGACAACTCCGGCACCGCCGACTGGGGCCAACTACTCGAATCATCCGCAGTGGATGGACTCGCCCTCTATGTCCCCTGGCAGGAACGCAACGTCCGCCCCGACCAAGCCATTGCCGAACTACACAACCTCGCCGCCCGCAAACAGAATACCACCAGCAAGCCTTGCCATCTCTGGATACCCGCTTCACCCAGACCTCAGGATCGCGTCATCGAAAACCTCCTCACCGCTCGCGATACCGGAGTCCCTCGCGTCGTCCTCACTGACTACTCAACCGTCTTCCGCGCCCCCGACTCTCGCGGCTTCATCTCCCGCCTCCAGGACACCATCGCCAAAGTCAGCGGCTAGCCAAACAAGTCACGAACGCGTGGCTCAGGCTTTTTGCTGCCCGCGTCGAACTTCTTATTGCTGTTTGCATCCACCGCCCGTCTCCACCATGCGTTTCAAAGGAAAATGATAATCATGCGCAACACCATAGCTGCCTCCCTCATGCTTATCATCCTGTCGGCGGCGGTCTGCATAGCTTCAGTTGATGTCGCCAAATGGGACGCCTTCACCCTCACCAAATCCGCGCCCCAGCGTTTCGACGGGCCATTCAAGTGTGGCTCTGCCGCGTTCTACTTCGTACATCATGGCGGCCCGCTGAAACTCACCCTGCAACTCAAGTCCGAGACTGACAGCGGCAAGTTGCGCAAGGCTCTCGTACGCTTCCTCGATGCCGATGAGCACTACCTAGACTGGGACTACCAGTGGTTCCCTGCCCAAGGCGCTATTGACAAGTCATGGACCTTCGCCGTCACGGACGCCAAGCCGGGCATCTACCAGTTACGCCTGGCGCTTAGTGGAGACTTCACCTATGACGTGACCACCCAACCAGACATCTCTTTCGGCTTCATGCCGATGCGCACTCTACTCTGGGCCACAAAGCCCGATCAGTTTGCCGAAGCTTACGTCTATGTCCCACCCAATTCCGAGAGCTGGAGCGTATCCACGTACTCGGACGCCACAGTCATCGTCACCGAGCGCGACAAAGAACTCCTCCACTTCGAGCCTGGCCAGTCCAAAGGCGAAATCCTCGTCGCAGAGATGCCTTCGATGTGGCAGGTCAACCTCACCATGGGCGGCAACGCCTTCCTAAAGTCACAGGGCGTACCTTTCATTCTCTGCCCCGATGCGACCACTGCTGCAAACATCCGTGGCAGCGTCGAGTTCCTCCCAGATGGCACCCAAGTCTGGCACAAATTCCAGAAGCAGGCGTGGGACTACATGCGCCGCTTCTCCCCTACCGATCTGGAATGTGAAGCCGAGCGCTCGTTTGCGCCCAAGCTCGAGGAACTGCTCAAGGAGCCAGTCCGCAATGCCGGCCTCTTCCCCAATTATGGAGCACTGCGACATATCCGCTTCTCACTCGAGAGCCAGAACCTCGATCCTCACAGCATCTGGTTCGGCTCTCTCCACCACTGGAAACAGTTCATCGAGAAGGGCCCGCGCTGGGACAAGTGGTGCTCCTTTCCACTCTACACAATGAGCCATACGGGCTTGCCGAACAACCTCGCCGCAGCCTACGCCGTCCCTGCGCGTGTCAATCCTTATGGCGGCGACGAACATCTGCTCAACCGTGTCATACTCGCCGCCTTCGCCGACCTCCTTCGTATCCACGAGGACGATACCCTAAAGAATGCCACGGCGGGCGACGCCGACCCTTACGCCAGCTCTACCGGTTTTCCGGCCAATCAGAATTATGCGTTTCCCTATGGCCTCTGCGCAGGGGCTGTCTCACCCGAGATCCGCGCCGTATGGACTGAAGGCTATCGGCATATCATAGACCGCTATCCCTTCTATCGTGTCTCCTGTGAGAATCAGTCGGCCCATTGGCTCAATGCCTGTTATGCCCTCGCCGCAGTGGGCGAAGTAGAGGCCGACTACGCGGGCATCGCCCATGACTATTGCCGGATGATGTGCGAGCCCGACCTCAACCACTTCATGAAGACCGGCTACCAGGAAGAAGCCTACGGACCGGACTGCACGTACCAAGGCCTCACCTGTTCGGAGATCGCGCAGTACTACGCTTGGAGCAACGACGACGCGGCCAGAGACGGCCTCCGCATCATCTACGACTTCTTCAACCATACTGTCGCACCGGAGCCGGACGGCCACATCTGGGGCGCCAGTAACTTCGCACATCGCACCCAGTATGGCTGGCAGCACCCACAATACGGAGCCGGCCTGACTATCATGTCGGGTGTCCTCCCCGAGGCGGGACTCTGGCGACATGATGCCGACCCGACCGACCAGGCCAACATCCTCCGCGATACTGAGGCTATCAAGAACGCGGTCAACCGCCAGTACGACCCCGAGTGGTACACGAACGGCCGGCTCATGGGCGGTGCCAGTGGCGCAATATACACCGGCTCCTACCTCCGCTGGCTCAGCTACCCGGACAAAGTGGACAAGACCGGCAAGCTCCCCGTCGTGCGCGGGGAGACTTTCACAGAGAATATCAACGACGAGTTCTTCGCCATCCGCCGACCGGCATACTACGCGCTGATCTACACGGGACACACCGCCCCTGATTGGGTCAAATCCCGAATCAGTTTCAAGCCGAACCAATACTGGCCCCGCACCGGTGGTGGCCTCTCTCTCTTCTGGACTCCTCAGTACGGCAGCGCCATCTGCTCAATGAACTACACTGCCTACATGAACCACCACGTTATCGCCGAAATCGGCGACGGCAAGGTCAAGTGGCCCGATTACTGGAGCGTCAATCACGAATGGGATGAGACGGCAGGTACACTCAGCATCAGCTCGAAACTCTTCGACCTGCCCGTCAGCATGGTGCGGAGTCATACCTTCCTCGCGGAGAGTGTGAAGGAGGAGTTGACAGTTATATTCGACCAGGACGTGGCCGTAGAAGCGCTTTCCGAGCAGATTCCCCTCCTCAAGAACAAGCCCGGCTTCCAGATGGAGATCCTCGGGTCAGAGGACAATTGCACGGGGATATGGGTCGGAGCCGAGAGCGGCAAGGGATGCCTCATCAAGTTCGATAAGCCTGTCAGAATCTCATTCGGGGAAGATCAGGAACTCAAGTACTACTCCGAGATCCAGACCAACGCAGTCCTCAACGTGGACCTCGGCGGGACACATCAGCAAGGCGACGAGGTGACCATCGGCTACTTGCTCACGACCTGTACGAAGGCCCAACTGGCGCAATATCAATGACCTGCCGACTGCTCAATCTCACTCCGAATCCTCGGCGGCCACGGCGACCATATAGACACGCTTGAAGTTGAAGAGCCTGCGGATCGGCGGCTCCGGTTGGTGGCTCGCAACGACTTCGCCGACAAAGATGGCATGGTCTCCCGACTCATATTCGTGGACCACTTTGCACTCCAGATTAGACGCAGCACCGTCCAGCAGCGGCACAGCGATGACTTCCGGCTCCGACCAAGGGATACGGAAGTCCTCGAACTTGTCAATGTCGCGGCCTGAAGTGCTGCCCGTCTGCTCCACGAGTTCGGCCTGCCCCTCGCCTGCCCATGCGAACACGAATTCGCCCGTAGCGCGGATACATTCGTACGTATAGCGACTATAGGCGATTGATACCGCCATGTAGTGTGGGCTGCCGGAACAGTGCATTCCCCAGCCCGCCGGCATCACATTCGGATTGCCGTCGGGATCGCGCGATACCACCATTACTACCCATTCCGGCGAGTGCGGGCGCGCTTCTGATTGTATATGTCTGTCGCTCATATGCATCGGCCTCCTCTCCGTAGGTATTGATCTCAAGGTTCGCGCCGGACCGCCAATCGCCCTTCCCATAGTCGCAGAAAACTGTTCTGGCGCAATCTGATGTATTATGCTATGGGCATCGCGGCCGCGAGCAGGGGGCCGTGATAACCTTCGGCCATGTTGACGTGTCATAAGAGAAAGTCGCGCGGTAGCTGAAACACCGCGCGACTTCGCTCGATTGCGACCAACGTACCACAGTAAGCTTTTTTTACCTAAGGTCAACTCGCCGTGTACACATCTGGATGGTGCATCCTCATCCAGGCAATAATGGCTTAGCCCAGGATGGCGGCGAGATCCTCCTCCGGAGTCCCGACCGGCATGATATTGAAATTCTCCACGAGCACCTTCAGTACCGTCGGTGCGACGAAGGCCGGCAAACTTGGACCGAGCCGGATGTCGCGGATACCCAGGTGCAGCAAGGTGAGCAGGACCGCTACCGCCTTCTGTTCGAACCATGAGACGACCAACGAAAGCGGCAGGCTGTTGACATCCGTGTCGAAGGCATCCGCCAACGCCGAGGCGATTACTATCGCCGAATAGGCGTCATTGCACTGACCGCAGTCCAGGAGCCTGGGAATGCCGCCGATGTCGCCGAAGTCGAGCTTGTTGAACCGATACTTGCCGCAGCCGAGCGTGAGGATCACGCAGTCATCAGGAACCTGCTCGGCCATTTCGGTGAAGTAACTGCGGCCCGGCTTTGCCCCATCGCACCCGCCGATGAGAAAGAAATGGCGGATGGCCCCGCTCTGCACGCCTTGGATGACCTCGTCGGCTACCCCCAGAACCGCCCCATGCCCGAAGCCGACCGTAATCGTTTTATCAGGCCCATCTTCAGTGAAGCCTTGCTCGGCGAGGGCAGCCTCGATGACCGGTGTGAAGTCCCGGTCGGTGATGTGGCTCACACCGGGCCAGGCGACCAAACCACAGGTGAAGATCCGGTGCCGGTAGCTGTCCCGGGGCTTTTGAATGCAGTTAGTGGTCATCAAGATCGCGCCTGGGAATGCCTCGAATTCCTTCTGCTGTTCCTGCCAGGCCCCGCCGTAGTTGCCGACCAGATGCGGATACTTCTTGAGTTCCGGGTAGCCGTGACATGGCAGCATCTCGCCATGAGTATACACGTTGATGCCCGTCCCGGCGGTCTGTTTGAGGAGCTCCTCGAGGTCTTTGAGGTCGTGGCCGGATACGACTATGGCCTTACCCTTGACCGGCTCGATGCGGACCTGTGTCGGCACCGGGTCACCGTATCCACCCGTGTTTGCCGCGTCGAGCAGCCGCATAACCTCCAAATTCGTCTCGCCACAGCGCAGCGCCATCGCGATGAGTTCGTCGGCCGTGGTGTCCTCTCTGGTGAGAAAATCCAGCGCCTCATGGACGTATGCGTACACTTCGTCGCTCTCCTGGCCGAGAATCTGGGCGTGGTCGGCATAGGCTGCGAGACCCTTGAGGCCGTACGTAATGAGTTCCTGCAGACCGGCGATATCTTCGCCAAGCCGGTTTATACGTTGCTCAATGCCGATATCGGCCGCCTGTGCGAGCAGTTCATCCCGGTCCTCTGCCGGCATCCATGTCGCCGCTCCGGAAAGTTGCTCCGGTGTCTTGCCCACCTGGTGGCACGCCGCTTCGTACAGGTCTCTGGCCTGCGCGCGCATCTCGACTGCGGCACGGATCAGTCCCGCGACGCGCTCGGCATCGAAATTCACATTTGTGAGCGTACTGAAAAGCGCCTCGATAGCGAACACGTCAACGCCGTGGTTGGCCGCACCGAGCAGGCGCGCGCGGTGCGCATACATCCCGATCCCCTTCGTCAGATGAATCAGCACATCCTGCAGCGCAGCGGTCTCCGGATCCTTGCCGCAGATACCGCTGATAGTACAGCCGCTGCCTTTTGCCGTCTGTTCACACTGATAGCAGAACATCGTGTGTCTCCTCTCGGAAAGGTATAGCGCCTCTGCGGCGCCAGCCCTTATGTGGTATTCCGGTATCAGTATAGCACTTTAGCGCTTCTCTGTCAATGCCTTCCGCATGATCTTCCCGCCGATAAAGCCGCGGCGACTCCGCAATGCGAGGAATCGTTTCCTATTGTCTAAGCGTATTATGCGCCGCCGCAGAGAGAGGTCACTTCTTTCCGATGGCGAATTGTCCCAGGTACCTATCCCGAACTGAGGTGGTGAAAGGCAGCGCGAGGCTGAGCAGCCCTGCTGAGACAATGAATTGGATTGACTTTCCCGACGATCGTTTCGTGGTGAATGGTCTTGCCTGGTGGGAAGTGACTAAGCCGCACCTGGTACGTTTGCCGGACCGGATGAAGGATGCGGTGCCGCAATCGGTCTGGACTCTTTCGCGGAGTCCCAGCGGCGGGAGGATCCGCTTCGCAACCGATGCCACTGACCTAGGCATCCGCCTGCATTATCCGAGCCTCGAGCACATGAACAACATGCCGCGCGTCGGGCAGCTCGGTGTTGACCTGTGGGTTGACGGCGAGTTCTGGAGGCCCGCTTACCCGAACGATGAGAACCCCGATCTGGAGTTTCTCTATTTCGAGGGCCTTCCCCCGCAGCGGCGGGAAATCTGCCTCCACCTGGGGCTGTACGCGCCGGTCGAATTGCAGGCTATCGGTTTCAATGAGCGGGCAAGCATCGAGGCACCCGCGCCATTTGCCGCCGAGAAGCCCGTGGTCTTCTATGGGACCTCCATAACCCAGGGGGGCTGCGCCACACATCCCGGAACCAGTTACCAGGCACTTGTTGGGACCGCATTGAATCTGGATTTTGTGAACCTGGGCTTTAGCGGCGCCGGCAAGGGCGAGACCGCGCTTGCCCGCGCGGTAGCCGAAATTGACGCGTCCTGCTATGTCATGGACTTCTGCCAGAACAACGGGACTGCCGATAATCTGCATCAAGTGTATTCCCCCTTCCTCCAGACCATTCGGGACACGCGCCCCGACACACCCATTGTCTGCATAACCACCATCTTCTCCACCGGCGAAATCTTCGGCGGCACAACCCGTCACGCCGACATGCGCACTGTGATACGCAATGCCGTGGCGGAACGGAAACAGCTGGGTGATGAGCAAATTGCACTCGTCGAGGGGTATGACTTGCTGGGACCTGATGATCGCATCGGCCTGGTGGACGGCTCCCATCCGAATGACATCGGCTTCCTGTCCATGGCGAGAGGTCTGGAGCCGGTCTTGAGGAGCGTGTTGAGACTGTGACCTGGATTGACTTCCCCGACGAACGGTTCGCAGTCAACGGGTTCGGCTGGTGGGATGAGGTCAAGCCGGTCTTGTGTCGGCTTCCGGGGCGGATGGAGGAGAACGTCGCGCCTCATCTCTGGAAGCTAGCTCACGATCCGAGCGGCGGTCGCATCCGCTTCGCCACGGATACGAGCGCATTGGCAGTGCGTGTCGAGTTCTCCGGCGAGCCGTGCTTGCATAATATGTCACGCGTCGGGAATTTTGGGATTGATCTGTGGATTGATGGCGAGTACTGGCGTCCGCTGTTCCCCAAGGCAGGCGAGACCGCCATGGAGGCGACGCTGTTTGCGGGCAAGGTCGCCAAGTTTCGCGAGGTCTGCATCTATACACCGATACACGCGCCGCTGAGCTTCGAGGCTATCGGTCTGAGTGACGGGGCCGCCATCCAGCCACCAGCACCGTTCGCTACGGACAAGCCGATCGTGTACTACGGGACGTCCATCACGCAGGGTGAGTGCGCCTGCCGGCCCTCGATGACGCATCCGGCGATCCTGGCACGTAAACTCAACGTAGATTTCGTGAACCTGGGTTGGAGCGGCGCTGGTCGGGGCGAGCCCGAACTGGCGGACGCAGTCGCTGAGTTAGACGCGGCCTGCTATGTCATGGACTACTGTCAGAACCATGCAACACGCGAGGCCCTGGCAGCGGTCTATGCACTATTCCTGCAAATAATCCGGGACAGGCGGCCGGATACGCCGATTGTCTGCATCACGCCGATCTTCTCCACCGGAGCCGTATGGGACACGCCGGATATCCATATTGCCCGCCGGGAAGTCATCACTGCGGCGGTGGCGGAACGGCTCCGCATGGGCGATGGGAATATCACGCTCGTCGAGGGGCACGATCTGCTGGGGCCACAGGATCGCGATAAGCTGAGAGATGCGACGCATCCGAATACGTGCGGGTTGGCACAGATGGCCGAACGGCTTGCACCTGTGGTGGGGCGATTAGTCGGGCTGCAGGGAGAACTTGAGAGGTGAAGGGGACTATGACGGATATGGGTGCCTCGCAGAGGCGGTTCGTTATTACGGTTGATGATCCGGGCGGGCTGATTCAGGAGATTTCGACGCTGCAACTGGTGGCGGATTTCTTCGGCGAAGAGTGTGCGCCTGCCAGCTTCTTCGTGATACCGCGTGGCGAAGGCGGCTGGCAGCTTGATAAACAGGAGGAGTGGCTGGCAGCGGCGCAACGAGCCGAGCAGCAAGGGCATAACTGCCAACTCCACGGGCTTGACCACGGGAGCTACGAGTTCGGGCCCTATCCGTGCTTCGTGCTCGCAATGGACACCGCCGACACCGACGCACACTACCGTCAGGCACGCGAGAGGTTCGGGCATCTGTGGCGCCGCGAAGTCTACGTCGAGAAGCTCCAGACCGCCATCGGGATATTCGAAAACAGCTTCGGGCGCATGCCACAGGTCTTCCGCACCGGTGCCCTGTCCCAGACGCCCGAGCTCTATGATGCGGTTGCCGATGTGGGCATGCGGTACGTTTCGAACATGATCGTCAACCCGCGCGGATGGGAGTATATCGGTGACAGGTACGAGACGGACGTGGACTGGGATCCGGGAGTGCCACCGAGGCCGTATTACCTGACGGAGGATGTCATCAACCTGCCGATGATCAGCGAGTATGCCTGGCAAATGACCGCGGAGAAGGTCGAGCCGCATCTGGAACTCGCGCTGGATGACATGCGGCGCGTCTATGAGGCCGATGGCGTGTTCGTGCTGATCTGCCACGTCCAGGAGGTCGGCGCTGAGCATCCCTATTCGCGGATCATGCTCCATAAATTCCTGCAGGCCGCACGCGAGCAATACGAGGTCAGCTTCATGAACCTGCGCGACCTGGTCGCCGACATCGAGAACAAGACAGTGCCAGTGCTGGAATATGAACCCAGAGTAACTACAGGAGGCTACTACGATGGGAATTGACAAGTTTGACGGCAAGGAGCTTGAGTACCTCAAAGAGATCCTGGCCTCGGGGCAGCTCTCAGGTCAGGACAGCGGCTTCAAGGGCAAAGTCGAAGCGGCCTTCGCTGAGGCTTACGGTGTCAAGCACGCGATTGCGGGCAGCGCCGCGATGTCGCTTTTGATCGCCTCAATGTATGCCGCCGGTGCGGGTGCCGGGGACGAGGTGATCTGCGACCCACTGGTGCAGTTCCATGCAATCAGCGCGATGTGGCAAAACGCGCACCCGACCTGGGCCGATGTCTGCCCGGATACCTGGCTGATGGATCCGGAATCCGCGCGCGCCAACATCACCCCCCAGACCAAAGCCATCTGCTGCACACATCTCTGGGGCCAGCCGTGCGAGGTGGATGCACTGCGCAAGGTCGCCGATGATGCGGGAGTGGTGCTGATCGAGGACTGCGCCCATGCGATGTTTTTGCCCTACAAGGAAAAGTATGTCGGCACCTGGGGCCACATCGGCGTCTTCAGTCTGTGCCAGGGCAAGCACATGACCACCGGCGACGGCGGCATTGCACTCACCGATGATGACGAACTCGACCGCCGGATCAGGAGCATCATCCAATTTGGTGAGTCACCGCCCCATCTCGCCACAGTCTTCCGCATGACTGAGATGACGGCGGCGGTGGCGCTGGCGCAACTCGAGAAGGTCAAGGGCTACATCGAGGAGTACCAGCGGTCCTATGTGGTGCTTGAGGAGGTAGTCTCCGGGTGCGACTGGCTGCAATCGCGCGTGATCAAGCCCGACTGCGGCAACTCACCCTATATCTTCTCGTGCCTCTTCCGCGGTGACGACCAGGGCATCGAGCTGGAGGACTTCAAGCAGGCGCTGTTTGATACCGGTGAGAAGTTCAGCATCGGCTTCACCCAGGTCCCGGCCTACAAGTACAAGCTCTTCACCCAGCCGATGGCCTATCAGAACAAGGGCTGCCCGCTGCACAACTGCCCCTACTATAAGGGTGACTACGAGTACCGGGATGGCCTCTGCCCCAATTCCGAGCAACTCCTGCCACGACTCGTCAACGTCAACTGCATGGTCGCCGAAGAGGACGCCAGGCGCGTTGCCGATGCGCTCAGGCAGGCAATCGCCCAGGTTGAGGGCGAGTGAATACAGTCAAGAGCAGGTGGCCCATGGACGATCTGAGCAAGCTCTGCCAGGAAACCAGCGACCGGATAATGGATATCGTTGACCAGTTGCAGCCTGTTGGCGCGCCAGTAGTCCAGCAGGAGCTGGCGCAAAGGCATGGGCTTGAGGTCGAGCTCAAGCAACTGGTGCGGTATATGGAGTGGTTGCGCTCGAGCTTCCCGCGCAAGCTCGTGCACGCCGGACCGGATGCATGGAGCGTTGTTGATCTCGGGTGAGCCCTGAGTGCTACGTCTGGGCGGCGAAGACCAATCAGCAGGAGAGCCGGCCTGGAAACCAGAACCCGGCAGGGAGGCCTACACTATGGCAGTAATGAAGCTGCGACCACATCATCTGCTCGACATCATCACAGCATATGGAGACAATGCCGAGTTCAAGCCGTCTGCGTATGGGCATGCTGTGCATACGTGCGCCGAGATTGTGCTGAATGATCCCGACACTGAGGTGGAGTTCATCGTCGGAGCGGATTTCATCTGCCAGCCATGTGTTCACCTGGTTGACGGGCGTTGCGATGACGTGGTGGAGCAGCTTGAACCTGCGCCCTCCAAGCAGGATTACAACGACGATCTCGACCGGCGCGTTTGTGCCCACCTCGAATTGGCGGAGGGCACCGTTATGACCGTGCGTGAGTTCGTGGCGCTTGTGGTCGAGCACTATGAGGGCCTGCCCGAGCTTTGCCATCATCCCAAGGAGGACGTGGCAGGGCGGGCGAGCAAGCTGAAAGCAGGACTCGAGAACATCGGATTAGGTTGAGAAGCCTCTCCCAACGGCATTTGGTCGCTGACGGCAAAAAAAGGCGACCAGTGGGGGGCGCGGCAACCGCAAGGTTGTGAGGCTCTGCTTTACAACCCGCCAGACGGAGTGATGAAGAACGGCAACGGCGCACGGTACGCAGTCCGTGGCCTACATGGTAGAGGAGATGGGAATTATGAGTGAGACAGTTCGGGACGTATGGGAAATCGTGCGTTTTGGTCGCCGGCAAGGGGCGTTTGAGTTGGGTTCCGAAGACGGGCTCACTGCGCTCATTTTCGGAATGAGTCTTGAGGTTGACGGTCGGACGCTCAGCTTGCAGGATGCCTCGGAGATGACCGGAGACGTTGACCTGAAGCCCGGGCAGAACAGCGAGGTCAGCTTCGACTTTGCCGAGCCGGCTATCAGCTGCCGAGCGCAGGTGTCGCTGAGCAATGACGCTGAGACGGTGCTGCTGTCCGCGGAGATAACCAACAAGGGCGCGAATGTCGTGGCTTTGGGGCGCTGCTGTCTAGTAAATGCTGCCACGGCGCATGATGGGCTCATTGCGCTGGACGACGACGGCTCGGCGGTATTCCTGCAGGCATCCGCCTCCACGGGATTGAGCAGAGTCTATGCCGTCGGCGACGCGGAGGCCGACAAGCGTTCCAATGTCTTCCTCCACATCGCCAGCAACAGCACCGGCAAGGCTCTGCACCTGGGGTTCGTGACGCTGGACCGTATGGGCACGTACCACGAGTTCGACTATGATCCCGCCAGCGGTCCAGGCGAGATTGAGGGAGGCTTCACTGAACTGCGTGCGGTGTGTGACCTCTACGACTATCCCCTGGCGCCGGGTGCATCAATGGAGCTTGAGACGCTGATGATCGAGAGCCGGGCCGACCTGCACGGATCGCTGCACAATTGGGCGGACCGGGTTGCGGAGCACTATAAGCCGGCGATTTGGCCCAAGATTCCCGGCGGCTGGCTCGGCTGGGCCTGGGTTGATTGCTTCAACGTCGAACTGTACGAGGATGTCATCATGCGGAATGCCGAGGCCGTTCGGCGGCGGCTGGGGGGCTTTGACATAGAGTACATCTGGGAGAGTTTGGGGAACCTGCCGGGAGGTTGCCCAGGTGCGTGGCTGGGGTGGAATGAGGCATGTTTCCCGCGCGGACATCAGTGGCTTGTGGACAGGCTGGCGGAACTGGACTTCAAGCTGGGCCTCTGGCTCGGCCCGTTTTATGTGGCTGACTCGATGAAGGAATTGGTCGAGGAGATGGACAACGCGCTGCTGAAGAAAAACGGTGAGTTGGCACTGGCTTCTCGTGCCTGGCGGTTCGGAGAGGCCGGCCAGTTGCCCCACGATCAGCGACCTAACATGTACGCACTGGACCCGACGCACCCGCAGGGCGAGGAGTTCCTGCGGCATGTCTTTAGTACATACCGGGACTGGGGCATCCGCTATTATATGCTCGATTTCCTGGGCGCGGTGTCGCGTACCGAGCACTACAACCAGCACCATGACCCGGCGATTGTACGCGGTATCCCGATCATGCGGAAGGGCCTCGAAATCATCGCCGAGGCCGCGCAACCTGATACGTACACACTTTCCAGCAGCGGGCCGACGTTTACCTGCGTGGGTGACATAGTGGCAGCGCGGATGGGGAATGACTATGGTGAAGGACGTCCGCTCGATGCGGAGACGTATCACTACCCGGGAACATTTTTGATCAACAAATCGGGGGCGGTTACGTCGCACTTCCATGCCTCCACGAACATGGCGGCGGCGTATTTCACGCACCGGAAACTCTTCATCAATGACACCGGGAATGTGATGACCGTTGACCAGCCACTGCCACTGTCCGATGCGCAGATAGTCACGACGATCTTCGGTATCAATGGCGGGCCGGTGATGCTCGGCGATGACATTGACCGCATATCTGAGGAGCGGCTGGCGCTGATCAAGAAGGTCTTCCCCCGGCATCCGCAGATAGCTGAGCCGGTTGATCTGTTCGACTCGCCGGCACCGGACTACCCGAAGGTTTTCCACGTGCGTATTGAGGGGGGCTGGGATACGTGGCATGTAGTGGCCGTACTCAACTACGCCGAGCAAACGCTGACAGAGGACATACCTCTGGAGCGGCTGGGCATGTCACGTGATGACGAGTACCTGTTGTGGGAGTTCTGGGACCAGCGGTATCACGGCAAGGTCAGCGGGGAGCTGCAGGCGGTTGTGCCGCCCGGCTCGGCGCGAATCTATCGGCTTACAGCACGACGAGAGCATCCCTGGGTTCTATCCACCGATATGCACGTGCTGCAGGGCAACTTCGAACTGGCTGAGGTGGCATGGGATCCGCAGACGATGACGCTCTCGGGGACTGCCAACCGTCCCAATGGGGAAACGGGGAGCCTGTTTGTCAGCGTCCCAGAGGGCCTGTATGTTGTGAATCCGCAGGGGTTGTGGATCGGCAAGGATGACAATGACAAGACGCTTGTCATCAGGCGAGCGTTCACGTTCGGCGATGAACCCGAAGGCTGGGAGATACAGTTTGCGCCCATCATGACGGATGATCGCAGCGAGTACGGGCTGAGGTGAGTGCTTCAGTCAACGTCAACCTTGTCGCCGGGAACGTACGGACACTTAATGAATACCAGCCGGGTGGGCGCATTGCTGTCGTTGACTATGCTATGGCGTTCACCGGGCTCGAGGCGGAAGGCATCGCCCGGTTGGACGCGGTGAACCTCACCGTCCACGATCATCTGCGGGGTGCCCTCGAGGAAGTAGAAAGTCTCCTCGGCTTCGTTGTGGTAATGGGTACCCATTGACTGGCCGGGCTTGACGACGATCACGCCCCACTCAAAGCGCGGGCCCTGGAAGAGGTACTTGGGGCCATAGTCGCCGTCGCGGAACTCCCTGTCATTTTCGTTGACAAGCTCCATGAAGCTGTCCTCCTGACGCTACCTTCGGGCGGAATGCTCGGTAGGATCGGACGCCTGTGTCATTGCTGCAAGTAAGTCGCGCAGATGCTGCGCCGTGACCGCTCTGGGGTTGTGCTTCGTGGAACCGGAATCCAGAGTGGGCGCGATGATCCGGTCGAAATCGTCCTCCTGCAAGCCGAAATCAGCCAGTGACTTGATTATACCCAGTTCACAGTTGAGGTCTCTGACCCATTGCAGCAGGGCCTCCGCCTTAGTCCCCAAGCCGATTGCCTCGGCCAGTAGTCCGTACTTCTGCCGACATGATTCCAGGTTGAACTCCATCACATGAGGCAGCAGTATGCCGCAGACCTGTCCGTGCGGGATATGATACAAAGCTCCCAGCGGGTGGGCAAGCCCGTGTACGAGGCCGAGGCGTGCACTCGCGAGCGCGAGACCGGCGAAAAGGCTGCCGAGAGCCATGTTCTCACGGACGGCGAGGTCATCGCCCGACAGGTAGGCGCTCTTGAGGCTGGCCGCGATACGGGTCGTCGCTTCCAGCGCCAGTAGATCGCTGAATACACTCGCGCCAGTGGAAGTGTAAGCCTCGATGGCCTGCGTTAAGGCATCCACGCCCGACCAGGCGGTCTGGGCAGGTGGGAGGCTGAACGTGAGTTCGGGGTCCACTATTGCCATTTCCGGCAGCAAACTGTGGCCTCGGATGCTTGCCTTGCACTGTGTGGCCGTGTCGCTCAGGACCGAATTCGGGGTCACCTCGGCACCGGTACCCGAGGTCGTCGGCAAGGCAAGGATCGGGTGGCCCGGGAAGCGAATCTCGCCGCCTGCGAAAAAGTGCGATACCGGCTCCGACCACCTGCTCAGAGCGCCGACCGCCTTGCCCACGTCCATGGCGCTGCCCCCGCCGAGGGCCACGACCACATCGCAGTTGCCAGTGCGGAATGCCTCACGACCACGCTCGACTGTATCAATAGACGGTTCCGCCTCCACCTCTGCGAAGAGCGTCGCCGTGAGGCCGCTGTCTTGCAATAAGTCGGTCAACTCGACGATGGTCTCGCCTCGCTGAGGGGCTCCCATACCACATACGAGCAGCGCCCTGGTGCCGAATGCGGCCGCCCGCTCGCCCAGTTGCCGGCGCGTCCCTGAGCCAAAGATGATTTGTCTGGCGGAACGCAGCGTGAAGTTAGTCATCAATATCACCGTGTCGAGAATGGTCAGGGAGAGGATGGCGGTGCTATCCCACCCTTCTATCCGCCTGCGCTACATCCTGTTCGCATCGTGTCAAAGCATGGCAAAAAGTATAATGCGCGTAGAACTGTTCAGCCTGCCGTGACTACATCAAACACCGATCGGCTAAAGTCCGGTATGCGAAAAAATGGACTTGCCGGCCCCTCGACCAGCCGCCCGCCGACAACTACAGGCGTACCTCCACCTCGCCCTTACGCGTCTCGGGGGCAATAACTCCGCTTACCTCCCGCAAACACTCGTTCGCCTGAAGGTGCGCGTCTCGCTGTGCTGATATACCAGTAGCGACTTAGCATCGGGCGGCAGCGCGCTCATATCCGGCCAAGTCAATGTAATACGCGACTGCGGGATCGCGCTCATCATCTCAATCGCCCACGTCGGTGGCCCCTTAGGGTTCCGAAGGTCCACTCCCAGCACCCGCCCGCGAAGCGCTACGGCTTCGAGGAGATGGAGACCAACCGGCCTGATGGCGTCTCCGACTACACCGACTGGCTGGCGGAGAAGGCGCCGGAGGGCAGCGTCGGGCCGTGGCCGCCGGAGCAGCCGATGATGAGCGCGACTAGCCGTAACCGCGGCGGCAATCGCCCACGCCGGTCGTCGTA
>CAZCJS010000014.1:0-29375 GCA_964498775.1 uncultured Armatimonadia bacterium | reverse complement strand
CCCGCAACCATAGCGGCAGGTTGCCCTCGTCGAATATGTAGCAACTCTTAGAACACGGGACCTCAATGTCCTCAGTGATGGTAGCGGCAGGTGACGGAAGAGGCAAAGCGTTGCTGGCATTAAGCGAAGCAGGTACAACACTTTTCATGAAGTCGTCAAGCGTCGGTTTTGTGCCGTCAGCCAGCAGCACTCTCACGATATCTCTCTTATGGCATGCGTCAACTACAACTTCGTCGATCTCAATTGGATAATCCGTCGTCAGTTGTGCCAGTAGTGTATCTGCCAGAGCTTGGGTGGCAAAAATCACAACAACACACAGCATTCCGAAGATGCGGACCGTTCTCATGGATCTAACCTCCCTGTTACGCCTTGAAATGGTCTTAAGATAATCCTGTCGATACTATCTAAGACGTATCTTCCATTGTGACTGTTAGCCGCAATGTGAGCCAAGCCTCCAGTCCGTCTCGTGCTTCTCAGAACACAAGCCCACGAAGTCCTCTATGCCACCTCCCTTTCAGGGCAAAGCTGAGTATCGTCATGATCCGCTCCTACCCCGGACTGCGACGCTGAGTCTGTCTCCACTCCGAACCCCGGCGGGACGAGAAAGCAACTGTTCGTGTCTGTTCTAGCTTCTCGCAGTATAGCAAAACACCTTCTGCTGTACAATGTTTCCTATAACTTTTTTGAGTCAGGCATAATGATGTTGCACTTGTGTTTATTATGTAGGATGCGGTCATTGACGCACGTTCGGCGCGTGACCGGATGGGGAATAGACGGTCCATCTCAGCAATTGGGTATTGCCAAAACGTGTGTTTTGTACTATGGTCTAGTAGATTACTGATAGCAGGCCTCGCATACGCAGCTTACTACGAACCAGGGGAAACACTCATGACCCAGCGAAGCGGCGGTGCCGGCATTCCGGTAATTTGCATAATCCTCCTCATGTCATGCGGGCAACTCATGCCCGCAGCCGGGGAAGCTACCGCAGTACGTGTCGGCTACGGCGGCATGGCAGTCGTAGGTCCCCCTCAGGCTGCGCTTTCAGCCCTCGAACAAGCCGTACTCACCCGCATTGATCAGCTGGATACCGTCCAGCTCATTGCCGCGCCGGAGCTCCACAACGTCCTGTCCCGGCAACGCACCCACGCCTTCACTTGGGCTTCCGGCGCAGCGAGCAGCCTCGGGCAGACGCACCAGTTGGCGGCCCTGCTGTACCTGACGGCAGTCACTGCCCCGGAGATAGTCGGCGCAACGGGCCCCTGGATCAAAGCGGTCGTGGTGCATACTGCCAGGGATGCGGAAATGTATTACCCACCGCTGATCCTCCCGACGCGACCGGTGCCTTTGAAGGAGGGGATAGACAAGGTGGCTCCCGAACTGGCCGGCCGCATACTCAGCCGCCTGCCGGTATTGGGGCATGTCGCAGCCGTGATCCAGAGTGGCGAGCAGGTGCGCCTGCAGGTCTATGTACGCGACCCGGCGCGAGCGGCATGCAAGGTCGGTGGCGAATACGCACTTTACAGCCCCGACGGTGCCCCGCCTCTGAGTGTCACGCTGGGTGAAGAGGACCCGCGCGCGGTGGCAGTGACCGTGCCGGCCAGGGAGCTCGGCACACTGCGCATCAATGAAATGGACGCCGACGGTATGGCCACGGCCTCGGTGAATGGGCTGTTGAACGTACCGCCATTGGGAACGCTGGTGCTAGTCGGCGCGGCGGGGGATTTCCCATATTGCGACGGCGAGACATCCGTAGTAGTGCTCTCCGAGCCGCCGGATGTCCGCTGTGATATCGCAGGCAATCCGGTCGGCGTGACGCCCCTGCTGCTCTCGGGCAAGGCCGCCGAAGGAGAGCTACTTCTACGGTCCGAGGCATGGCGGGAACTCACCGCAAATCTGAGCAAGTCCGCCGGAAGACTGAGTTTCTGGCAGGGACAGATGCAAAAAATCCCGCCCTTCGGCACGCTGGAGATCAGTTCGAAACCGGAGGCGGCGCAAGTAAGCGTTGACGGGAAGATCCGGGGCAACACACCGTTGCGACTCGAGCATTTCCCGGCCGGCACACATCGCGTCGAGATCGAACTCAAACATTTCTCCACGTTCACCGACGACGTGGAAGTGAAACCCGAGGAGTTGGCCAAAGTTGAGACGTTGCTGCTGCGCAATGCTCAGCAGTTGAATGTCACCAGCGAGCCGGCGGGCGCAGGCGTCTTCATAGACGGGGAGCAGATCGGCAAGACGCCGCTGGAGGCCGTCTCGGTGCCAGTGGGAAAACACACGCTCACGGCAAAGCTGGAGGGGTTCGCGGAGGCGCAACAGGAGATCGAGATTGTCGCCACAGCCGCCCCCGAGCCGCTCCATCTTACCCTCCAGCAACTACCCGGGGCGCTGGCCCTGAATAGCGACCCTGCCGCTGCCGAAGTCCATCTGGATGGCAACAAACTCGGCCTCACACCGCTGCGAGTAGATAACCTGGCGCCCGGAGAGCATCGCCTCGAACTCCGCAAGTCCGGCTATGAGAACCGGCTAGAGACGGTCACAGTGGCCTCGGCGAAGACGACGGAGAAGCGCATTGTGCTGAGGCGCGAGACCGGTAGCTTGGTGGTGAATACCGTTCCCGTCGGTGCGCAACTGACAGTTGACGGCAGGCTCATCGGGCCGACGCCGATACGGGATCACAGGCTGACTGTGGGTGCGCATACAGTGGCCCTGAGCCTGCCCGGTCACCGCAAGTGGACTACCGAGGTGGAGATTGCTGCCGACAAAGCGGTGGAGATTGCGGTGGCGATGATTGAGCTGCCGACGAAGCCCCCGGAGCGGCAGCCGATCGCCCTGCCTGAACCGACGGATGAATTTGTCCAGGTGGCGGACCTGGAGGTGCAGCAAACTGGCTCGGCGGAGCCGGCACAGTTGCGAGTGCTGGTAGCAGGTACGGCCACCGCACAGAACTGCATCTGTCGGGTTGAGCTTTCCTGCGGCTTCCCGGAAGCCACACAGATTTTGCAGGCTCACCGCATGTCGGGCGTGATTATCCCGAAGCTGGAGATCACAGGCCCGGTGCAGAAATTCGAGGTCAACAAAGGTTCGCTGACTACAGTGCAGATAGGCCAGTTATCGCGGAAGGGCCAGACCGTGCGCGTCGAGCTGGACCTGCTCAATAACCCGGCGATCAGTCATAGCTATGCCGATGAGAAGACCTTGGAATTCCGCATTGATTACCGGGAAACGCCACGGACACAAGCGACGGACAAGCGTATTGCGCTGACCTTTGACGATTTCCCATTCGCGAGGTCCGGGTATCTGCTGGATTTTCTCGATGAGCAGGGCATATCGGCGACTATGTTTGTGATCGGGGGCAAAGTCGCGCACTATCCGCAGTTCGTGAGGCGTGCGGCAGTCGCCGGGCATCGGCTGGAAAATCACTACTACGACGGGCAGAGCTTCACGGAGTTGACGGACGAGGTCGTGGCAGATGGGATTCGCCGCACAAATGAGGAAATCATGCGGATCACTGGAGCAAAGCCGCGGCTGCTGCGGGCGCCGGGCGGAAACTGTCAGCAGAACCATCGGCAGATCCTGCGCCAGGAGGGATTGGCTTACTGCGGGTGGACATCGAATCCGGGAGACTACAAGCTCCGTGACGCCGACAAAATCGCCGCTCACATTCTCCACGATGCCAAGCCGAACGGCGTAATCCTGCTCCACGATAATGTGCCGGAGACGGTGCAGGCCTTGCGGAAAGTAGTTCCGATACTGCGCGCCCGTGGCTATAGCTTCGTGACAGTCCAGCAGCTAATGAACCCGGACGTAATTGTCCAGAAGTGAACCGACCCAAGCTTCCTGGCTTCGTACCTTTCGCCAAATCCCCGCCTGTAGGCGAAGCTGCCCGCCTTTGCGCATTGCGCTATTCGCTAACTCGTGGCACGCAATAGGTAGGCTATGATATACTGCTGCCCCGGGCGACAATGTCAACGGCGAAACGCCTGCAGCCCCGCAGGACCTTACCGAACCTTTCCGGGAAGCTGACCATCACATAGACATATCCTTCTGCAGGCCGGCGACTGGAGACCATCGCGTCTGAGATTGAGAAGCCGGCGAATACACTCGCTAATTGACGGGGAGACGAATCGTAGATGTCACGATGGGGGATAGGGCCGGCGTTCACGATAAGCTCGCTGCTGTATGGCGGGGTTGTCATCGCCTTTGCCAGGTCTTATGCTCCCGGTTGGCGGCTGGCCTTCATTCCGGAGACGGTGACGACTCTCGGCGGGAGCATACTGACAGTCGCCGGCCTTGTGCTCTTCACGGCAGCGGTGGTGCCGTTGAGCCGCGCCTACAAGCACGGTACGCTCGAGACCGGCGGCGCGTATGCGTATGTCCGCCATCCGATTTATGGGGCGTTCATCTGCCTGATCGTGCCGGGCATAGTGATAGTAACGCGGTCAGTGCCGGCGCTGAGTGTGCCGATCTTCATGTACCTCGTGTTCCACCGGCTGATACGGGCCGAGGAGCAGTATCTGGAGGAGAAGTTTGGCGAGGAGTATCTGGAGTACCGGCGGCGTGTCGGGGCGCTGCTGCCGAAAATCTTCTGAGCGGATGGGATTGATGAGGCATGACCAAGGTTACGGCGATCGTTGTGGCGCTGCTGGCGGTAAGCGCGGGGATGTGCGCGGATACGCTCGTGGATGTGTACGTTAACGGGAAGAAAGTAAATTTCCAGCCACAGGCACGAGTGCGCGGCGGGACCACCTATGCGCCACTGCGCGCGACGGCGGAGAGCCTCGGCGCAGAAGTGACATGGCAAGCGGCCCGGCAGATGGCGGTGCTCTGTCGCGGAAACTCATGCGTGTCGGTGCAAAAAAGCGAAGGCATCATTGTGGCGGACCAGATGCTCGTGCCGCTGCGGATTCTAAGCGAGGCGCTGGGGGCAAAAGTCACATGGGACGGAACAAAGCGAGCCGTTACAATAAATAATCCCGGGGGCTAAATGGCCCCGGCGGAGGAAACTCCGCACATATCCGTCAAACATTGCGCCCTTATGGTGCTGATGGGACGCAAATTGTCTTTTACACTCACGCGGGACGCCCTGGCGGACGTAGAGCGTCGGGCCAAAGCCCGCTCCGCGCGAACAGAGCAGAAGAGCTAGCTAGCGGCCTGCGGGAGCTAGAAATCCATTGCGTAGTAGATTTCGCGATCCAGGCCGGGCGCCTGCTCGTGGAGCATATACTTGCTCATCAGGACCTGGACATAGAGAAGAGCTTCGAGCTCTTCCAGATCGCGGGAGGAGGTGGGGCTGAGTTCGGCAAGGCGCTCGGCGGAGATGCCGGGCACTTCGACCGGGACCAGAACGCGGTCCCCCCAGACCGGATGGGGCTCGTATTTAACCGTCTCGCGAGCCGCCTGAAACAGAAACAGCTCCGTCTCCTCGATAGTCGGACTCGTGCCGCTGACGGGTGTGGGTTTACCTTGCCGGAGCTTGAATGAGACTTTCGGAATGTGGATGTCCTCTTCGCCAAGTTTGCCCTCGATCCATTCGTACTCGGCACCGATGTGGCCCGTCGTATTGATCTGATAGATCTCCATGGGGCGATCAGTGCCCACCTTGTCGGCGATGAGATCGCGGAAGCGATGGACGTGCTCGGCGCTACCGACGCCCATCGTGAAGGGCAGGCAGTAGCGGCTCTCGAACTTGGCTTCGCCGACGCCTTCGGCGCTCTGAGCGGGATGTCCGACGGTGCGGCCGTCGGCGAGGACCTTGGCGGCGAAGTTGGGATCTGTGAGCTTGAGCCATGCGTAGTCAGAGATGTGTCCGGGGCTGATGAAGACGGCCATATTCGGTGGCATCGTGGAGTCAACACTGCCATCGAAATAGCCGGTGTCTTCGAGGCGGAGTACAGTGCGGGCATTGCGGTTGAGGACGCCCTGGTACTGGAAGAGTTCACCGGCGAAACTGACGTCACCGTTTTCATCCCATTCGGTGTTCTCGTGGAGGGCATGCGGGTCGTGGGCGGCGTCATAGATGGCAGTCTGGTTGATGGTGACGTCTTCAGTTTTGGTCCATGCGCCATTCTCGGAGCCGAGTACCTGATCGGGCCACCAGCCGGTGATGTCGTCGTTTTTCAGCGCCTGGTCATAGACATATTTCTCAATCTCGATACCGAACTGCTTGTGAAAGCGGGCGGCGGTGATGTCATTGATCACGTAAAGGCCGTGAGTGGACTTGCCGGAGCCGCTGAGACCCCAGCATCCCATGACCATGCGCTTTTCGGAGCCGTCTTCCTTGCGGACGGTGAACTCCTTGAGCGAGGCGTGCTCGCCCGTGCCGCCCTGTTCGTAGCAGTGGAGTATCCAGTGGGACAGAAATGTTTTCTTGATTTCGCCCTGGTATGAGGTGCCAGTGGCGACGGTGTAACGGTGGTTGGGAAAGCGCATGAGGCGCAACATCCGGTCGGTGTCGGGGACGTTGGGGTTCTCGAGGTACTGGGGAATGAAGAAGAGGGCGGCATGGGGTTCTTCGTTGGGATCGGCTTCGAAGTTGAGCTGCTTCCAGCGGTAGGCGAGATCCGGGAACTGCGGATCACAGTAGAGGCGGCAGTGCATCTGGGCGCGCGCCCCGGGACTGCCGAGGTTGGCATCCACCTGGATGAGCGGTCGGCACATGATCTGTTCGAGGACGCGCAACATCAGGTAGCGATGTTCGTTGCGCAGTTCGTGCTCGGACGAGACGACGACCGTGTTCTTGGCGCTGCGAGACCAGATATTGGATGTCCAGCCCCAACTGCCGTTCTTGTATTGTGTACCATAGTATTTAGAGCGCTCGAGGAGGTCGTCAGGGTTGTTCTGTATCGCCTCGATGCCGCTTTTCTCTTTGTCGCTGACGATCTCGTCAAAGATGTTGAGAAAATTCTCGATAGTGATATGCCCGATAGTGGTGGGCATTCTTGTAGAAGCCACGGCTATCACCTCACAGTTTATCGGCCCATTGCCCTTGAAAGTCGGGACGGATATGAGAAATCCATGGTAAATGTTCGGGATAGGAGAGTCAAGCGGCAAAGGCTATATTAATATGCTCTTTCGCGGGAGAGGTGCGAGATTCCTGCAAAGCCAACAAAAAACTCCAGCACCGCCTCAAATATCGTTGGGTCTGATGGTGCCACGGAGAGCGCTCACAGCAGCGGACAGCTCCGCCAAGCCGCCCAGCAGGGCAATCACTACACCATAGACAATCGCCACACATGCTATGCTCGCACCGAGGCGTGGCAGGCCCATTCGCAGCAGCGGGACAATGAAGACGTAATTTATCGCCCCGGCGATGAGAGCTGCCGCCAACGCCCTGAGATAACTCTCCGAAAACGGGTTGAGGCGAAGATAAGCATAGCCGCAGAGCATCAACGTGAGATTGAGGAAGACAACCGCGCCAGCCGTGCCGATAGCCGCACCAAGCAAACTGTACTGCGGTATCAGCCACCAACACAGAGCGACGTTGACGATAAGAGCAGCGACATTGAGGGCTAACACGAGCACCTGCCGGCCAGTCATCAGCAATACCACTCCTACGAGGCCGGTGCCGAGGTTGAGTAACTGTGAGGCGGCGATGACAAGCAGCGCGGGGATGGCGCTGAGAAAGGCGGCGCCGAAAAGGCTGAGAATGTCGGAGGCGTTGGTGATGAGAATCGCCAGAAGCGGCGCGCCGGCGAGTAAAATCCAGCCGCACGCACGCCGGAAAAGCCCCCGCAATTCCTGGATGCGGCCCGCACTGTATAGAGAGGACACGGCAGGGGCGAAGAAGGCGTCGAAGGAGACAGTGACCATCAGGCACAAAGTGGCGGTGCGGGAGGCCATCGCATAGTAGCCGACCTCGGCAGCAGAGGCGAAGCGGGCAAGGATGAATACGTCGGCATTGCGGCAGAGGAACTCGGCCAGCGAGAGCAGTGAGGTAGCACCCGCGAAGGCAAGAAAGGGGCCTGCGACCGGAGCAATAAGACGCACAGATGAGAACCTGACCAATAAGCGGTAATAACCTGCCATGGCAATCAGTGGCAAGGCATAAGAGAGTAAAAACGCCCAGGCGACATGCACGGCACTCGGCTCCGTGAGATATAGTACGGCGGCAGCGATGAAGATGATGAAACTTGCCGGCACTAGCAGGAATTGGTAGATGACATAGCGCAAGGAACCAAGCGACCGGCCCAGCGCCCAGACAACATTGTTGAGCGCGGCCAGCGGCAAGGCCAGAGCCAGGACCTCGAGGGCCGGCCCCGCCTCCGGTGTGTGTAGCAGGGCACCGGCGATGAAATCGGCGGTGAGGTAGAGCGCGGCACCCAGTACCACCGCCAGCCACCAGGAGGCGTTCATACCGAGCGCGACAACGCCTCGGGCGCGGGTCTTTTCGTCCCGGGCCATGTGATGGGGAACCATACGCATAATGGCGCGCCCGAAGCCGCCGCAGAGAGCCGTCTGGATGGCGATCCAGAACGTCAGCGCAAGCTGGTACACTCCCAGGGCAGCAGCGCCCATGCCCCGGGCGATGAGGATATTAGTGAGATACTTGAGCACCTGCTGTAAACCGGCACCGGAGAACTGAGCAACGGCAGCGATACCGATGCGGCGGGTGCGAATTGTGGTAGCCATAGTAGTATTGGCACATATTATAGTGTTTGGCGGCGCGTGGGAAGGGCAAAAGACAAACGCTGGCCCAAGCCGGGCGGCGCCGTGGGAGTAAGGGGCGGATAAATACCTATGAGGATAGGCATCAGTGCAGTCCACCTGGTCTATGGCGAGCGTGACGGCGTCGAGACGCAGCTCGTCCAACTCGTCCGCCATGTGGGCCTGCAGGCCGGGGATGATGAGATCGTGCTACTGGCCGGCAGCGAGGCGGCGGCAATGCCGGTGCCGGATAATGTCGAGGTAGTCGAGTGTCCGGTTCGCGCGGCCAATCTGATCGCGCGGGTGCTGTATGAGCACCGCCTGCTCGCGGGGGTATGTGTCGAGCAAGGGCTGGATGTGGCATTGTTTCCCGGTGCAGTGATGCCGCTGAATCTGACCATCCCCGGAGTAGTCCTGATAAATGACATGCAGCCATGGGTCTATCCGCAGAATTTCGCGCTGCATAAGCGCATGTATCTGTACTATGCCGTGCCTCGGTCGGCGGAGAAAGCGGCTGCGCTAGTAACCATCTCGGAGCACAGCAGGCAGGATCTAGTGCGGCTGCTGAAGGTGGATGAAGCAAAGGTGCAGGTGATGCCGCCGGCCGGGCCGGAGTACGGACGCGTTGAGGATCAAACAGTCATCGCCTCGGCGCGGGAGAAATACGGGCTGCCGCCTCACTATATCATGTGCCTTGCCAGTAGCTACCCGCACAAGAACCTGTGCGGCCTTGTGGAGGCGTATGCGCAGTTTGTGGGCAAAGACGCACGGGATCCGGGGATGCGCCACAAGCCCGCCAGCGCCCCCTTTATGCCGGAGATAGGGCTTGCGCTACTGGGGATGTACCGACAGGACCATCAGCGGATTCAACGGACCGTGAAAGCGCTGGGGCTCGGCAAGCGGGTGTATCAACCCGGAAGAATTGACGGGGAGGACCTGGCAGCGCTCTACAGCGGAGCGAGAGCCTTCGTCTTTCCATCGCGCTTCGAGGGCTTTGGGATGCCGGTACTGGAGGCGATGGCCTGCGGGACCCCGGTAGCCAGCTCGCGGGCGACGGCGCTGGCAGAGGTCTGTGGGGATGCGGCAGTACTCTTCGATCCCGATGATGTGGGGGAGATGCGCGCAGCGCTGGAGGCGGTAGTGTTTGATGAGGCGCTGCGGCAGAAGAAGGTTGCGGCCGGCTACCGACGCGCTGGCGACTTCTCGTGGCAGGAGACCGGCAAACGGCTGCTCAGGGTGCTGCGGGAGGCGGGGAGCGAACCCGGTATTTAGAGGTCGGTTACTCTTTTCTTACAGAGGCACTCAGGCCAACAGGCCGATAGGATGATGCGGAGCCACAATAATGCTTTGAGACAATCTTGAATGCCCATTGATTGAGTATTGAGCATGGATGGCTATAATACTATTGAGTAACGGGGGGAATATCCATGCGCATACTTGGGAAGAGAAGGGCAAGACGAGCAGGTGGCGTAACTGTTGAAGCCGCATTGCTGACACCACTTCTCATTACCTTGCTGTTTGGGATCATCGAGTTCGGGTTCGTGTTCAAGGACCTGCTGGTGGTTCATCAAGCGGCGCGTGAAGGTGCACGCCTCGCAGCGATCGGAGCCCCAACGACGGAAATCAGCGACCGTGTCGAAAGCAGTGCGCCGACCCTGACAACCGAGGATATGATAATCACGCAGGAATACCGGACTTACTCCGGTGGCATCTGGTCATCGTGGGGAACGCTCGGCGACATCGAGGGGGTCGAGAATGATGCTCCCGCCAATGCGCAGATACGGGTGAGCATAACGTACCTGCATCCGCTGGCATGTGGCTCATTCTTCAGCCGATTTGTCGGAGACCCCGGGGACACCACGGTGAACCTCGACAGCGCAATGGTTATGTGCCGAGAAGACTAAACAGCCCGTTATTTGTGACTGAAAACGGGTCTGGTAAAATCACAGGCCCGATAAAAATACGCTTCCGCCTATCAAGGCGGAAGCGCTTTTTTTTGAGGGCGACTGGGCGATACCTCGCATCACTTAGCCGGTATTGTTCACGGCCGGGCTACGGAAAGCCGTACCCTAAACGGCACAGTACCTCGCGATGCGCAATCCCCGCTTAGAAAACCGCGGCGAAGACATAACAGAGCAGAATATGGGCGGGCCAATCCGTACTTGTGCCGGCCGGAACTCCATCGTGAGCACATGAGATTGGGGCTAAGGCAGATCCTCCGCACCCGGCTGCGTCGCCGACTTACCATAACGCCGTTTCTGATACGCCGCAATCCTCGCCGCATTTTGCTTCTCAATCGCGCTCAGCCAGCTCTCGCTGAAGTTCCTATTCGGCTGATACCAGGACTGGTTGTTGAAGTACGCCCGGATACGCTGGTTCTGGAACGGTCGCCCGTGCCGCGCATAAATCTCGTTGCGGATCAGGGTCAGCACCCAGTTGGTGCACTGCTGCATCTCCCAGTCTTTGATCTGACGCGTGCTGGTGTACGGTGCGATGCTGCCATTGAACGCACTCCCGGTGACTGTCTGCCGCCGTGTCGGCTGCTGTCGGGCAGGTGGGGCAGGGGCCGGACCGCGACTCTTCACGATGTACACCACATCTCCCGATTGCGCTATCGCCCCGCCCTTGGGATGCTGGGAAATAATGTTGTTGCGGCTATACTGATCGCTGTACCGCGCCTGGTTGTATATCACTCGAAAGCCGCCGGTGGTCTCCAACTGCTCCTCTGCATCTACACTGCTCATACCGATTACGTTGGGCACTACTACCGTCGTCGGCGTCTCCACTACCACCGCTTTCGGAGCTGCTTGCGGCGGGGATGTTGCGGTCGTCGGCGAGCTATCGGTTCTCGGCGAGCTATCGGTTGTCGTTGAAATCGCCGGTTCCGTCGGCTCCAGCGGCACGGTAGCCTGCGTATCCTGCCTGGTTACTTGTGTCGTTGATGTCCCCCTGAGTACAAACCACCCCAACACCAGCCCCCCCACAAGCAACACTACGAGGCCAATCACGACCACGCCCAGGATGACCCACAGAGCCACATTCGGCGATCCGGAGCCGCTGCTCTGCGCCGGTTGCGCGGACGCGGCAGAGGCATGTGGCGTGGCTGTCGCCTCCGCTTGCGACGATTCCGTTCCCGCGCCGCCAACGGTCTGTCCACATCCGCTGCAGAATTGTGCATCGGCATCCAGGGCCCGACCGCAATTTGTGCAGTATCCTCTCGCTTCATTCATCCCGCCATCACTCCCCAAACACGCAGGTCTTACGTAATCTCATGTCTAGTTCGCCTCTCGCCACCTCATCCCTGCCCAATTGCCATTGCCCTACGCCCCTGGGTGACGCGAAGTTTGGGCCGCTCAGTTCCCGCCTCTTTTCCCTCGGTCGTGCTTGTTTCTCGTCCAGGAGACTGCTAAACTCAGTGGGTGCGAGTCTGGATGGTCGGCGACCCGTGCGCAGAAGTTGCCGACGCCGGGAGCAATAGCCAACACCGGGTGCGTTGTACATTTCCGGAGCATCTTCATCAGAGAGCTTCTACATCTCACTCGCGTAGGCCGAATACATTGCAGGAACGGTGAACTCACGTGCTTCTCAAGTACGCATGGAAGGCATTCTGGAGGCGGCGCAGCACCGCCATTCTCTCCCTCGGCTCAATAGCCGCGGCGACGGCACTGCTGGTCGCGGTCCTCTCCATTTCCCATGGTGTCCGCGAGGCCGTTCAGGACTCTCTCGATGCCACCGGCGCCGACCTCGTTATCCAGAAACGCGTCAAGCCCTGTCCCTTCGCCCTCGTCAAGCTGCCCAAGGACCTCGGTGAGATTGATGCCGCCGTCATCAAGAAGCTCCGGCAACTGCCTGAAGTTGAGGCTGTCTCCGGTGTCCTCATGCTCTGGGCTTTTTACGACGGCCACCCCACCGTACTCGCCGGCATTGATCCGCACCTCAAGCAACTCGGCCCGGTGCGCCTCCAGGCCCCCGAAACCGACGAGGATCGCCGCACCTGTTGCGCCGTCACACAGGGGCGCTACCTTTCCGGCGGCGACGACTATCACACCATCATCACTGAGGAATACGCCCAGGCCCATGGCTACAAGCTCGCTGACATGATCCCGCTCGGCCCCGACGCGGTCTTCGAGGTGGTCGGCATCGTCTCACTGGCCCAGAGCGCCCGCATCGCCGAGGCCGAGGCCTTCGTCACGCTCGATATGGCCCAGCAGATGTACGCCGCCGGCGACATCGTGGACACCATCTTCGTTGCCCTGGCTGAACCGCTGCCGGCACGCGTCGAGGCCGTTGCGCAGGCCGAGATTGGCGAGGGCACTTCCATCACCAGCTCCCAGAATGTAGATGCGGGCACTGCTCTGCTGGCTTCCGTCACTCGCCGCACGCTCTACATCATTTCCGCACTGGTTCTCGTCTTCGTCTTCGCCTTGATTGTGCATAGCTTCCTTGCCGGAGTGGCCCGTCGCGTTCCGGAGATCGGCGTGCTCAAGGCCATCGGGTGGGATAACGTGCAAGTCGCGCTCATGTTTGTTGCCGAGGCGATTTATGTCGGCATCATCGGTGGCGTGGCCGGCTCGCTGCTCGGCTTACTGCTCGCCTGGCTGTACAGCTACACGGCGATGCTGGAGCTGCCATCGGCGCTCTCATCCTATCCGCCGTGCGCCATAACTCAGCCGCTGCTGAGCACCCAGATTATTTTCTACCCATCACCACTCGTATTCGCCATTGGGTCATTCACGGCCCTGGTACTTGGGGCGATAGCGGGGTTTATTGCCGCCCGTCGTGCTGCGAGCCTTGCTCCCGCCGAGGCCCTGCGCAGAATCTGAGCCGCGCCGAAGGTGAATATATGTACCTGCAAGCCACCGACATCACGAAGCGCTTCGAGCGCAACGGGCACACGGTCATCGCCATTGAGGGCGTGAGTTTCGCTCTTGACGCGGGTGATTTGGTCGGCTTGCAGGGCCCGTCAGGCTCCGGTAAGTCAACCCTCCTCAACATCATTGGCGGCCTCGAGCGGCCCACTGACGGCGAGGTGATTGTCGCCGGCACGCGGCTGAATGACCTGTCTGACACCGAGCTGGCCCGATACCGCCGCAGCACGGTCGGCTTCGTTTTCCAGAGCGCTCATTTGCTAGGCTCGCTCACTGTATTCGAGAATGTGATGCTGCCTCTGATCCCGATACCCGGGCCTGAAGCGGAGAAGACTTCCCGCGTGCACGCGGCCCTTGAAACCGTCAATATCGCCCATCGCGCTGACCATCTGCCGGCGGAGCTTTCCGGCGGCGAGCAAGCCCGGGCTGCAGTCGCCCGCGCAATCGTCAACAATCCCCACATCCTGCTTGCCGACGAGCCCACGGGTGAGCTCGACCGCAACAATGCCGACAACATCCTCACTCTTCTCGGCGGTCTCAATGACGAGGGCTGCACGGTAATTATCGCCAGTCATGACGAGCCCACTCTGGCGGTCACTCGTCGTAAGCTGCTGCTCGACGCCGGCCATCTCCAAGCCGAAGCCTGAAGCACGCAATTCAGCGGCCGTCTGCGCGCGCGATTATGCCGAGGGGCCGGCTCATGCAAAACCCCCGCTCCTCAGCGGGGGCTTCTCTTCTGCGGCTTACGCGCTGTACGGGGTATGCACCAAACTCCTCAGCGGAATTTCAGTTTCCGGCTACTGCCTCCTCCAACACCTGCTCATACGCGGCCAGCGATTTCTCCCGCAGGTTCCGCTGCTCCACTTCCAGTCGTCCTTGTTGGCCCATCTGCGCGGCCTTCTTCGCATCCCGTTTCAGGGTCCGGATGGCGGCAAGCATCTGTCCGCTGTCATCAGGGTCAATAACTATCCCGCACCCACATTCCTCCACGAACTTCCGCGGATCCGAACCGTTATCCAGCGCCGCAATCATCGGCCGGCCACTCGCCATGATGGTGTAGATTTTCGACGGGAAGCTCGTCCGGCTCATCCCTGCAGTCAGCGGCACCAGGGCGACGTCGCAACTGCCCAGCACCTCCGCCAACCGCTCGCGGGGTTGCGTATCCAGCAGGGTGACATTTCCCAGCTCGCCCTCTTCTATCGCCGCCGCCAACTTCCGCTTTTGTGCCCCGCTCCCGATCAGCAGAAAATGCACGTTTTCCTCCGCCATCTGCCGCGCACATTCCAGCACCAAATCCAGCCGCTGCGACATCCCCAGGTTCCCCGAGTACTGCACCACAAACTGTCCGTTCAGCCCGTGCTCCCTGGCGAAATCGCTATCCCGTCTGCGCGGCGATATTTCCAAAGCATCCGCCCAATTCGGGATCGTCACAATCTTTTTTGCATCTATTCCGTATCCGGCAACGGCCCGCGAGAGGCTCTCCATTACGCACACGACGCGACTGGCCCTTGAATAGACAAACCGCGCCAGGAACTTGAAAAACCTGATTGCCCACGGTGACTTCAGCGCACCCAATTCCACATACGCTTCCGGGAAGAGGTCCTGCACATTATAGACAAACGGCGCTCGTTTGAGTTTGCCCAGGAACCATGCCGACAGCCCCACCGAGAGTGGGGGAGAGGGGGCCAGGATTACATCCATCTTCGGTGTCCGCAGCCCGCGAAACACAACCATAACCGTAAACAGCAAATACCCGAGCAGCTTGTGCAACCGGCCGACATTCTGCGACGCATAGTTGCGCACCCGCAGAATCCGCACACCCTGCTCCTGCTCCGTCAGCCACCATTTCCCACGATACTCCTGTGGCACTTCATCCCGCCCGTAGTGCGGAAAGCCACACACGACGGTGACCTGATGCCCACGGCTCACCAGCCGGCGCGATAGGTCGGTCAGCAGCGGCCCATTCCCCGTGCTGTCCGGCCAGTACACCAGCGATGTAATCAGGACTCTAATGGTCGTCCTCCCGCGCTACTGTTGCCTCTGGTACCACTCAATCATCTCGGTGAGGCCCTCATCTAGGCTGGTCTGGGGCACGAACCCGCCGGTGACTTGCTTCAGCCGCGTCGTATCTGCTGCCCGCCGCGGGTAGCCCTCCGGCATCTCGGTGTTATAGAACACCTCGCGGCCATTACAGCCGGTCAAAGCGAGTATCCGCTCCAGCAGACCCTTGATGCTGATTTCCTCGTCGTGCCCGATATTGATCGGCCGGGGGTCGGTCGCCTTCTCTGCACAGAGCTGTATTCCTCTGGCGAAATCCCGCGCATGAACCAGTGCCCGCGTCTGCTTCCCACTCCCCCAGACCTCCACCGGATTATCCCCGTCCACCACCTTCTTGATCAGCGCCGGTGCCACATGCGAGGTGGCCTCATCATAGTAATCGCGAGGCCCATACGCATTGAATGGCCGCACGATCACGATCTCCATGCCGGTTTCCTCTGCGTACCACAGCGCCTGCTGCTCACCCATCCGCTTGGCCCAGCCATAGCCCGCATTGGTCGGCTCCGGCTCGCCCACATTACCCCACTCCTCCGGCGTGGGCACTGGCGCGTCATGCGGATAGATGCACGCGGTCGAAGTCTGCACGAAGCGGCCGACGCCCACGCGCTGCGCCGCCCGTATCGGGTTCACCTGCAGCAACATGTTTTCGGTGAACATGTCGGCGCTGTGGGCGCGGTTGTACGAGATGCTCGTCACCTTTGCCGCCAGGTTGAACACCAGCTCAGCGCCGCTGAGTGCCCGCTCGCATGAGCTCGGCTCCCGCAAGTCATCCTCCACCAGCCGGATATCATCTCTGACTGCCTCCAGATTCTCCAGCCGCCCCCGGGACAGATTATCCGCCACTGTCACTTCCGCACCGTCCCCGACAAGGTACTCAACGAGGTGGGAGCCGATGAAGCCGGCCCCGCCTGTCACTGTCACCTTCCGACCTTCCCAGAAAGACATCTAACAAGCCTCCTGCTTCCTACAGATACCCCAAATCCTTGAGGCGTTGCTCAACTACTGCGGCTTCATCTTCACTGTAGCCCGCGAAATCAACTTCCTCCTCCGCCTCGCCCACCGCGACCTGCTCATCTGATTTCCGCCCTTCATCGCTGCAGAGGCCTCCATCAGGAGCCTCATCATACACCGGCGGATTTGCTGCCGCAAACTCCCTGTCAAGTAATCCCTCCACGATATGCCCATCCATGGAGGTCGGTATGGCCACACCCAGCGCTGCCAGCAGCGAGGGCGCTACATCCTGGAGGTGACATTCCTCCAGCTCTCCGCGCCCGAAGATACCGCCTGTGGCGACGATGATCCCCTCAGGCGAATGGGTGCCGGTATATGTCGGGTCGGCGTTCATAACTGCCGGTCGCCGCGCATTCAACGCCTTGTCCGCAAATACCTGCGGCGAGTAGAAGTGAAAACGCGTACCGGCAGGAATCGCTATCAGGTCCGGCCCTGCCTCGACATACGGCCCCGTGTAGATATCGCGCCCGCGCAACACTTCCGCGAATACCGCCTGCCCATCCAGAGGGTCCCGATACCCGAGTAGACCCTCCGTTACTTTTTCACAACTTGCCTCATACTCGGCTCCCGGCGCGATGACCCCCGCCTCATCTCGCCCCTTGACATTCATCCGGATCATCCCGAAGGATGGCATCGGCACCGCGATGGTCCGCGCCCAGTCTAACTCCAGCCCTTCCACATGCTGCTTCTCCGCTGCTACAGCCTTCCGCGCTCTCTGTCCCGCACCGCGCAACCTGTTCAGCGCCCCCTCCGGCAGTGCATCTTTCAGCCGATAACCAAGCCCCCACAGCCACTGCCGCAACCTGCCTCCAAGTCCACCGCCACTTCTCAGCCGCAGCAGCCCCAGCTCCCGGAATACCGCATCCATATTCACAAAACGCTGAAAGGGCGCCCCTCCATGATCGGAAATCACCATCACCGGCACGTTATTCCCGGCGGCTGCGATAAGCTCTCCCACCGCGGCATCCACCAGCTTGTACATATATAGTACGGTATCGGTGATGACTTTCCCGCTCACCGAAGTCAGGCTCCGATTCCCGAGAAACCCATGCTGGACGAGATCAGTGATGAGGAACACCATCATGAAGACATCCGTCGGGCGCTCCCGCAGCAGCCACTACGCCACCGTCGTCAGCTTCCGTATTTCGTCATCAATATTCTCGGCGCGCGGATTCTGCCGCAGCCACAGTTCCTTACTCGGCTCTAAGGCGTATTCGCCGACAAGCCCCTGTAGGTGAGGAAAGAGACTTCGTGGTGAGGCCATTTCCGGCCCGAAGCGCGGCGTTCCCATCCCCGAGATCATGTAGCCATCCAGGTCATCCGGTGGATACGTCCACGGCGCATTGAGCATGCCCCAGGTGAGGCCCGCTGCATTAGCCAGTTGCCAGATTGTCGGCGCTTTCCTGCTCGCGCCGCTGGTTAGTTCCACTTCTCCACCGCAGCGCGACCTCACGAAATCGAAGACCCCGTGCTTCCCCGGGTTCACGCCGGTGAAGAGTGTGGTCCACGCACAGGGCGTCACCGGTGGTACAGTCGAGCGCATGGTTCCGTGACAGCCCTCGGCACATAAGCCGGCGAGTGTCGGCAGTTCTCCCGCATCTATATACGGCTGCAGAATCGCCCAATCTGCGCCATCCAATCCTATAATCATCAGGCGCAAGTTCCGCTTGTGCTGCGACTGCTTATCTTCTGCCACAGAACGTCTTCCCCCAATTCTGCTTTCACGGTCGCCTTGTGCCCTTCCGCGTCCGCTGGAATGGCCCAGTTCCCCTGGGCAAGTCATGTTTACGCCGCGCAAATCTGGCTTGCGCGGCGTAAGATTCATTCTCTCCGGTTCCCTTTTTACCTTTGCAACCCGCACAGAGCGGCGCGGAAGGTCCGGGGTGCATAAACCCGCCGGAGCGTGAGGCAGCGCCCTATAAAGTTGCCATGCGCTGCAAAGCTTGCGTCAGTGAATCACCACCGCGACTTCCCCCGCCGGAGCGAACTTTTGCACCCGATTGTTGTCAGTGTCGGCAACATAGACGCCACCGTTGGCATCCACATCCAGCCCGCCGGGATCATTGAATTGCCCCGGCCCGCCCGGGCTTTCTGCATATTCACCAAACACGCTCAACGTCTCGCCGATCGGGCTGAACTTCTGCACCCGGCAGTTAGCGGCATCAACAACAAATACATCCCCGGCGTTGTCCACGGCAATGCCGACCGGGCTGTCCAGCGCTCCGACTCCTGCACCTGGTTGCGGTACCGCCACGCTGCCCGGGTCATGCCAGCCGATGTACCCACTGGAATCTTTACCCCACCAGCCGAGAAACGCACCGGAGTTGTCGAACTTCTGCACCCGGTTATTTCCGTAGTCCGTCGCATAAACATTTCCCGCGCCATCAACAGCCACATCCGCACACGTCAGGAACTTCCCATCTCCGACCCCCAGGCCTCCCCACTGGTCGAGATACGTCCCTTCGGCGTCGTATCTGACGATCCGCGAGTTCAGCGTGTCGGCTACATAGATACGCCCGCTTGCATCGGTGGTAATTCCCGTCGGCCCGTCCAAAGCCCCACCCGGTAGCGCCTCGCCTCCCCATTGGTTGAGAAGCGTCCCGGTGGTTGTGCGCTTCTCCAGGCGGTCAGTCAAATGATACGTCACATAGACGGCATATCCGCCCGGGTCGCTGGCGATCCCCGTGGGCCCCTCCAGCCCGTAGAGCAGACATGGCCACTGGCCCAGGTAGTCGCCCTGTGTACTGATGTTATAAACCACATTCGCCTCGTGCTGGCCCACATAAATGGTGTCATAGGGGTCTGCCGCTACATCCAACATCGCATGTCCGCCGACCGGATCCAGCCACTCCCACACATACCCGTAAAGCTGCGGCAATATCGCTACCAGGGCGTCTCCGCTGACGCCTGAGTCATTCTCCGTCGCGGTGACCCGGGCCGGGCCGATGCTCAAGCCGGTCACATTGCCCGCGCCGTCAACCGCTGCATTCCGCACACTCGACACCTGCGCCACCGCCACCGGAGCCTCATCCTCGATGCTCCAGGTGAACGCATTCTCAGGCGGCACCAGCACGGTATCGCCATCAGCGTTCTTAGCCGTCGCCACAAGCTGCTTGCTTGTCCTGACTACAACGTCCAGCGGATCAGGCGACACCTGTACTTGCGTGATCGTCGAGGCGAGGACCAGGTTGACGGGGTCACCCGGAGTTCCACCGTGTGGATAGCCCTTGCCGCCGATTGGGATGACCACGCTCATCAGCGCCGTCGCCTGAGCGACGCCGCTGCCGTCCTCATTCGGATAAGCCATCGCCGTCAGTTTCGCCTCAGGATCCGAGGGGACTGCCTCAAAATGCGCCTCGCTCACCCAGGGCGGCTCTTCCGGGCGCACCAGTAGCGCCTCTGCCACCACGTGCGCTACTCCGTCGCAGATCTCTTCGACCTGCACGTGTATGGACTTGCTGCCTCCGGGCACTGTTTGCGGTGCGACCTGCGCCTCAGCCGTCTCCGGTGCCGGCCACGTCACGCTCACCGTCAGGCTCCCGGGCTGTGCCGCCGGGGTCGCATCCGAGCTGCTACACCCGCTCAGCCCTCCATAGACAACGGCGAGTGCTATCAGGGCGATTGCGACTACCGCTACCTTAGCGCGCATCGTTGATTTCCACCTTTCGCTCACTATGATCCCAAGACTACATCAGCCCAATTTCTTCACGCACATCTCTATTGGGCCGATAGAGTTTGCGAAGCGTGCTTCCAGTATAACTCATTCCACGCATCCTTCGCGACATCAAACTGCAATTCCTTCGTCATTCTCTGCCTTACTTGCCGTCGGGGAGGCTACTAAATTCGCTTTCACTTTTCGTCCTTGCCTTCCGCCATCGCCGTCTGCCCATATCTTCATACCGCTGGGCATAACACTATCCCGGGGACAAACTCCCAGCCCCGGCCTCATCAGAGGATTAGCAAGAATCGAGGGCGAATAGGATGATACCGAAGTATCACGCAAAATCGGTACGCCCCCGGGAGATGAGGATGCCTTTACCCGCCAGCTCAGACCTTGCAGGCTTAGCGCCAGACAGTGCCCGTTTGCCCGGCCCAAGCAAAACCTGCGCCGTCGTCTCCTTCGTCCTTCTCGTGGTGGTCGCGCTCGGCCTACTGGCTCGCAGCTGGCATCTATCCAGTTGGCCGGCGCTGCATGGCGATGAGGCGATCAACGGGGTCATGGCAGAGCGCCTGATAGACGCAGGCCCCGCAGCAGCACAACGCTCGCGAGAGTATTTCAGCCTGCTTTTTCCGCATCTCCTGGTGCCGTCCATCCATATACTTGGGCGCACGATACTGGCGTTACGGGTCCTATCCCTGCTAGCGGGCATGCTCAGCATTCTCGCCATCTATGCCACTGGTTTGCGTCTCTTCGACCGCCGTGGCGCGCAGGTTGCCGCAGCATGCATGGCGATACTCCCCGTCGGCATTATTTTCGGCAGGCTCGGCTGGGATGTCAGCCTGCTGCCCGGCCTCGTCGCGCTGGCCTTCTACCTGGCGGTTGTGGCGTGGCAGAGCCGCAGTATCGCCGCTGCAATGGGGGCCGGCCTCTGCATGGCATTGGGAACGTGGCTGCACCCCACCGCACTTCTCGTACCTGTGTCGGTAGCGGTGGCAGCGCTGGCTGCCGGCACGCTTCGCCAACATCTGCGCGAAGCGGCTATCACCGGCATCATCACCGTGAGCTGCTCATACATCTTCTTCGCACACGTAATATCCCCACAGCAGCCGGAGCAACATAATCAGGGAATTGCAGCTTACCGGCAGGTCGCCGAGATGGATACGCAGGGGGAGTGGTCAAGCCCGTGGTCGCTTACTCTTACTGCGAAGAATCTTCTAAAGTCATTTGACTACTTGACGGGTCTGACGCCTGCGCGCTTCCTACTGCACCTGGAGGGCCCCACAGTATTCGCGGCGAGAATAGCCGGGATGCTTGCGTGGGCCATCATCGTTGTGGCCGCGCTCAGATACGGGACCCCCGGACGAGCCCTCATCGCCTATCTGACGGCCTTCCTCCTATTGAGTCATCTGGCAAATCCTGCCTTCATCAACGTCCCCAGCAAGGGGCGCTACCTGCTGGGCCTGCTGCCGCTCGCACCGCTGCTGGCGGCCTACGTCAGCAGCGTGAATGTAGGAAGATGCAGCCGGACCTGGCCGAGCTGGACAGCTGCCGCGCTCGCGGTCCTGTTTGCCTGCTGGGTTGGTGTTGCATGTCTCTTGTTGCTCCATACCGGGCGCGGACAGACGGTTCACGTTGAAATGATGACCGCGCAGCACGGCGACCCTAAGAAGCTCGCTACTGACTACCTCATCGAACATGGCGACCCTCGCCACGACATAGTCATAGCGAAGTCATGGTGGACATACTGGCCGCTTGTCTATTACTGCTCCGGGCGTCTACAACTATTCACCACCGATAGCATGATCTCGGAGACAACTGTGGCCGAGGCGTGGCCGGAAGTGCGGCGCGTGTGGTACGTGGGACTTTCAGATACCCGTGGGCACGCTCCGCCGCTGCAGATGACGCCAATGATGCGATGGACTGACGCAGCCGGCTCAAGTGCGGAGCTGCGCCTCTTCATGTTCACTGATACGCTCGCAGCAACGGAATGGCTGCAGGCGCAATGGCGTCATCGGGGTATCCGCAATGCTCTGCACAAACCTCCATCTTGATAGCGCGGACAGCATCGCGTGGACTGTGCCGCCCCGGCCGGCGCCTTTGCCCATTCCCGTTTGCAGGCCACGAAGGCAGTTTTTCACAGGCAAGCACGTTACAGAATGGTCGCGCAACGAGTATTGCCACATATATGTAAGGAATCGCCGGGGCGTATGGAGAAATGACACTAAACGTATCTGCTAGCCTCGTGCGTCGTATGAATTGAGAGGAGTAATCATGGAAAAGTTACGAGTCGCACTTGTGGGAGCCGGCGGTCGCGGCAAGTCTCACGCCAATGCAATCGCCAACGCACCGAATATTGAGTTCGTCGCGGTATGCGATCTGGATGCGACTACCGGCAAGGAAGTCGCCGACCAGTATGGCATCGAGTACATTCCCAATACCACGGAGCTGTATGCTCGCGACGATATTGCGGCAGTAGGGATCTGCGTGCAGACGCGCCTTCATCATAAGATGGCGATGGAAGCGCTGGAGGCCGGACGCCATATTGTCACGGAGAAACCGATGGCGGCCTCCATCAGCGAGGCGAAAGAGATGGTTGCTGCAGTCGCGGAGGCCGGGGTCGTGGCGGCGCTATCCTACCAACTGCGCTTCGGACCGCTATATGCGAAGATGAAGGAGCTCTGTGAGCAGATCGAGCCGCTGCAGATATTCTTCGCGCGGCAGCGTGGAATGTTACTCGACAAGTACATGTCGCCCGAGCCGTTCGATGGCATCATGGACTTCATCAGCCATGACATTGACATGGTGCCGTTCCTGGCGGGGAAAAAGCCGACGGCGCTGCTGGCCTCGCTCCGCCGCAATACGTGGGGTAACGCCGACGCTATCGAAGTCGCCGGCGTGCAGATCGAGCTCGGCGCCGCTGAAGACAAAACCGTCGGGTGCATCTCCTCCTCGATGGGCGGAGCGGGTATCCCGGAGCGCCTCGATGTCGTCGGCAAGAACGGTATCGCCTACAAGGTGGGCAACACAATCCACTTTGCAGTCGGGCCGAACCCGCCGGCCCCGCTAAACGGAGCGCGCCTACGGGACCGGTGGTCCATGTCCTTTGAGGGTGAGCCAGGCGACTTCACCCGCGATCTGTATGAGCACTGGGCCGCGTCGGTGCTGGATGCGAGCGTACCGCTGGCTCCGGCGGCATCGTATGAGGACGGCTACAATGCGCTGCTGATGACGCTGGCAATCGCCGAGTCGGGCAACAGCGGGGAAAAGGTCCAGCTGGAGGAGTTCGCCGCATCGCTGGGCTAGGGGGCTAGGCAGCCGACACTGCTATTCACTCCAGAACCCCCTCGCCGGCTTTGAGCAAACCTTGACACGCGCTTGCGCCGAATCTGAGCCACCTATCGCTATAATGTAGATGCTAAGAGTAGCTCACAGATATACGGTCGGTTTGACAATGAGGTCCTTGGGGGGACATGGCGGGCGGTGCACTCTACCATCGATAGCCCGCCCAGACCGACCAACTACTGAGCCGCTTTTAGCAAGAGAATGCTCTTAGCAGCGACGCAAAAAAGGAGAGGTGGGAGGCACTAAAATGCTTAGTTACTGGAGAGATGAAGAAGGATTGACAACTGTGGAGTATGCTCTGTTGCTGGCCCTCATCGTCGTCGTGGCGATCACCGCCTGGACGGCCTTAGGCAGCAAGGTCAACACTACAGTCACTGACGTGGACAGCGCGATGCCGTAAATGACGCACTCGACAGAACAGCAGATGTAAATCCACGCGGGAGGTAGCCGCCCCAGGACGCAAGCAACGGTTACCTCCTGTTTTCGTGCCTCCGCCTTTGCCTGCCACTCCAATACATCGCTGCTGTCACCGATAACTTTTCAGGACAGCCCCCCCACCCCCAAGACACCCGTCTCAGATCCACGCACCAAACTCGACTCCCAGCAACCCGCAGAAAAGCAATCGGGAGCTAGCTGTGGGCCTGTGCCCAATTCGCTAGCTCCCGGGAAATTCCACCTCTTCTGGCGTCGTCCGGGAGGCTTCTCATCCCCCCGTCTTGGGAGCCGCCGGCTCACCCGGGCCTGCGCGACCTCCCGATGAGTAGTGCCGTCAGTTGCTGCGGCTTACGGGAGCGAGCCTTCCACGTCGGTGACTGTAGTGTTGACCTTGCTGCCCAAGGCTGTCCAGGCGGTGATTGCTACCACCACGATCAGCGCAAGAAGTAGAGCGTACTCGACAGTTGTCAAGCCTTCTTCGTCTCTCCAGTAAGTCAACATTCTAATCCCTCCATACCTCTCCTTTTTTTGACTTCTGCGCAGTGCGTCGTCTGCGTACTACATTGTGCGAGAACGGCTAGTTGCCAAAGAGATCGGACCCGACGTTGCTGATAACGGTATTGACGCTCTCCCCCAGGGTGCTCCATGCTGTTATCGCTACGACAACAATAAACGCCAACAACAATGCATATTCGACACTCGCCAGCCCAGCTTCGTCAGCCCAAAACATGTTTAGCATGTCGCATCCCCCCTTCTGCAACCGATGGTCCGATGCGGCTCCGGTTATTGTGGTCGGCTTGGGCGGACCATCGATGTATCAGTGCACGTCCGCCATTAGCCCCCCAAGACCAATTTCTCAAACCGACCGTATGTCCGTGAGCCACTCTTGGCTATCTATATTATAGCCCGCAATATTCAAGGCCCAAACAAAGGGGGGTCAAGGTTGTCTCAAGGCGGCTCCTGTGATGCAGGGAGGTCGAGAACGCCATAGGCGAAGGAGATTGTAAAGGTTCTGTAACATCATACCGCAACCGAGCTGCCGGGCTGCGCACTGTGGCTATAGACAGGTAAGGTTCTGCCATCCAAACAGCGGCGGATGTCTGCGGCTAGATGCGTTGCACTTTGCGTGCCATTTTGGGAGACAAGCTGCGAGCGGAGGGATTGAGGTGGGGGAGAGCGGTGCAAGCCCGGCGGAGGTTGGAAAAAAAGAAGAGACGCTCTGGGGGGGAGAGCGCCTCTTCACATAAATAGAGCGACGCACTACGCTTGTACGTCTAAGGAGAGGTAGTAGTGTCTACTCTATTTAATGTCGCGGATCATGTTATAAGGTACGCCGTACATACATGTGTGGCCGATGTCGGTAATATACTGCCCGACATTCTAACGCAAAATCTGTTTGGCGTAAAGGTTTGATGCCTCGGCCGCAGGTGCAACTCTGCTTTCGGGCAGTGTATGCTGGGTGAGGCGGAAGGTAATCTTCGTGCCGTCGGAGTTGGTGCGAACTGTCTCCAGCCAGATGGCGGCGAGGCCCTCGACGGTCAGGTTCGTACCATCCATCCCGTCACCGACGCCCGCCACAACCGGGATTATGAGAAGCCGCGGATGGCGGGAGCTGTGCTGCTCGATGGTCTGGTCGCAATAGGGCCGCTGCCGAGCCTGGAAGAGCCGGCCGGGATGCTCGCGATCGCCCTCGAGAGCCGCGAACCAGGCCTCCAGATCCCCGGTATCCTTGATGCTGCGTTGTGCAATGGTATCACCAAGCTGCACGATGAAACGGGGTTCGGGAGTGGTGGCGGTCTTGTTGGCGGCTAGGTGCTCGCGGAGGAGCGTGGCATCGCCGGTGCGCTCGCGGGGGAACTGCGTCCACCCGAAGCTGAGCGGCAGATCAGTGCGGAAGTTGGGAGCACTTAGATAAGTGGCGGTGTACGTCGTGTCGAACTGCAGCGGTGCGGAGGCGCGGATATAGATGGGAGCAACGGGTGCTGCCGCCGCCGGGCCCCGGACTACGGTAGTCGTGGAAGATGATTCCCTCAGCGCAGCCGGCAGGGGCACGTAATCGGCAAGCATACTGGGGGCATGAGTGCGTACGGTGACGGCCGTACAGAGCGGGCCAAGGCGGTCGAAGGGGGCAGGGAGATTGGTCGCGGCGCCGGGCTGATGCACGATGATGTCGGCGGCGGGATCGCAGCTTAGTCGCCGCGCGGAACTCTGTTGCTGATTGGCGATGATTAGTTGATGCGCGACCTCGCGGGCCTTGGCGGCACCGGGGAGGCGGCTCGCGGCACCCCATGCCGCGGCTTCGGAGACGTCAATGCTGTACCGCAGGTTGAGGTCGAGCGGCTGTCGGCAAGCGAGCAGGCTACCGGTGACGCCGACACTCAATGCAATCATGGTGACAACAAGAAGAGCCACAATGGATACCCAACCTCCCGGGAATCCTGTGGCTCTCTTTTGTAGAGCAAATGTCGTAACCCGTAGCATCTTCATAGAACTCATCCCAGCGACAGTATTCCTGTCGTCGAGGGCCCCCCGTTATCTGAGTTTGCTATGAGCCCCCCACTGCAATTTCCGGGCCCGTTTGTCAGAAGTCACGGTACGTCTGCTATGAGAAGTACGACTCGCTGTCCGTTACTGAGTATTATACTCAATATTAGCGCTGTTTTAACTCAAGATTTGCTCAAGGTTCTTGAGAAACTTGAGATTGGGGCCGGAAGCATTACATTTCTGTATGCAACGATGGCGGGAAATGCAGTGATCTTCAGCCGGCCCGAGGTAGTTTATCCGCCGTCGTCGGCACGACTGATTTGGGCGCTCGGAGGATTTTTCGCAAACTCCATGCGACCTACGCAGGTGCGCTGCTTGAGAGTGAAGGTGTGGGAAGATGGTAGTGGGTAGCCATAATATATGTTGTGTTGCCGACATATATGACTGTGTACAGAGGAAAACCTAACAGCTTATGTGGTTTCGATGGTGGCGGGGCGGAATTATTATAAGCTATATTATGATAACATAGCGCCGGCGGCCCTGCGACAACATCAACCGCCCCAGGCAGCATATACACACCTTACGACCGCGCAGGTAAATCAATCCGCAACTGCTCGCCGGACTCGACACTGGCAGCGAGACACATAATGCCGCCCGGGACGACTTCGGCTCCCTCGATGGGCGCGTCAGTATGCAGAGCGATGACGAATTCCGGGCAGTCATCATCGCCGAGATTGCGGATGAAAATGCCTGCAGGGGTGCTCTCGACATGCACTCCGGCCCGCCGCGACCAGAATTCTGCCAGGGCCCCCGGTAGCGGATTCCACCACTTCGCCGCGTGTGCCTGATAGTAGGTCAGCAGCCCCTCGAGTATGGTTACCCAGTTCTCCGGCTCAGACTGGAATGCGGTCTTGATGGCGAAGGTGCGCTGGTGTGCGTTGAAACAGACATAGCCGTTGTGCGCGATGATGGCATCGAGGCCGCGGGCACCATCGGCGACGGCAGCCATGGTGTCACGCTCCGTTACCGTGCCGGCACAGTAGCCGCCGGTGACGATCCCGTCCTCGATGACGAAGGGGAACTCCCAGATGTCAGTGGGCAGGCCGGTGGCGGTATCCAGCGGCGCGAATGGGAACACTGATCCGCAGAGGAAAGAAGTCGAAGTCTGCTCCGCGTACCAGGTGCTGTCATAAAGCAGGCCAGCGGCGGCTTTGTACTTCAGCGTCTCGGGGTAATGGGTGAGAACATGATTGCGGGTCCCCAGCGGCTTGTGTCCGGTGACCTCCTCAAAGTATGCGACCTCATCGGCGACTTCGGCAGGAGTGCGATGGCCGAGCTCGTGAGGCGCAATCTCCCAGCCGTCCTCGGCGAGATGCCGCGCGGCGGCAAGAACGGGCTCGTCGCTAATCAGGTAACTCGGCTGTTGCAGCCAGTAGCTCTGCAGCGGCGCCGGCGAAAAAAAGTAGAAGGCCGACTTGATGCCAAAGCGCTCTTCGAGTTCCCGCCAGCGCGCGAAGTTGAAATGGGCATTGTTGCTCTGGTCCGCCTGCTCGCGGAATGACCTGTCCGCATACACCGAGTCAACATCATGCGTCAGCAGCATCCCGTTGAGCTTGATGTCACCATCCACGGCCGGATGGAACCACTTGGTAGCCATGACGAGACCGAGGTGGCTGTAGCAATATCGCAGAAGCGCAGTGAAGACGTCCTGGTAGTCGCTGACGACCGGGACGGCCCCCCATTTCTCTTCCACTGCGGCCCAGAGGACGTCAATGTAACGGACGAAGGAGTTGAAGCCCGGATTGGCGGCCCATGAGAAGCGGGAAAGATAGAGGCCGATGGTTTCAAAGACCGGGGCGTTGAAAGTAAGCCGGAGCACGTGGTCGCGGGCATGGTCGGCGATCATGAAGGGGCCATGGTCGCCGTAGATTTCGTCGGCCCAGCGGAGTGTGCCGCAGGGGTTGTTGCCGCCGAGGCCGCGGACGCCGCCGAAGACGGGGAGGCTTTGGGGGGCTTGGGTACATATCTCCAGCGGGTCGGGTGCGAACACTGCCTGCAACTGCAACCGCAGCACCGGCCAGATAGGGCCATGATCCACCGGATTGTGAGGCCGGGAGTTGACGCAGATCTGACCGGCCGCGGGGTCAATAACCAGCGACGGGTCGTAGTCACCGCCGGGCGCGGCCTCGACATAGGAAATCCCCATCATGTCGAGCAACTGGCGGGCGCCATAATAGGCCCACGTGGACTGCAACTGCGGGTCGGCGATATTCTTAGGCCTGATCAGCACCGGCAACATGAGCGGAATCCCCCCGTGGCAGTATTGGTGCGCTGACAGTTCGCCCACCAGCGCATGGATTCCTGCACGTGCATCGCTGTGCTTACTAGGCTTGCAGCAGCAACAGCGGCGGCGGATGAGGCATCTGTCAGTCGGCGAGCGGCTGCAGGTGGCGGTGGAGGCGGGTGATCAGCTTGCCGCAGGTTAGCCGCCGCTGCTTCATCGCCAGGTAATCCGCGTCGTACCACACCGGGGTCTTGATCAGGCCCGGGTAGAGTAGCGCAGCGCGGCAGGCACTGCCCGACAGGCGGCGGTACTCACCCGGCATCGCCCGCAGGTCCTCGGTCCGCAGCCGGTCGAGGTACGCGAAATAGTCGCAGTCGCGGCGGCCCATGGCGATCATGCGGCAGTACATCTCGAACATCGGGAAGGCCACCGCCTCACCGGCTCCGCAGGCCAGACCCCAGACAATCCCATCGGCCTCCAGGTGACGCGCGATCCAGGGCTGAATGCGCGCATCAGCGAGGGCCGCACTACCCCCCAGACCCCTACCTCCCACCCCCCCACCCCCCCACGCCATACCCCCACCCCCCCA
>CAZCJS010000013.1:0-29802 GCA_964498775.1 uncultured Armatimonadia bacterium | reverse complement strand
GGTGCATATGCCGTCCGTGCCACGGTCACCAAATATGGCACCATAATGGCCCAGGAAACCGAGACCTTTGACAAGCCTCCACCGCCCAAGTGGCTCGGCAACACAATCGGCAAGGCCTCCGGCGTGCCCCCTCCGTGGGAGCCTGTCTCCGTCAACGGCAACACTGCCCGCTGCTTCGGACGGGTTCATGACTTCGGCTCCGGCGTCCTGCCCGAGCAGATTAGCTCCCGCGGTCAGAAGCTGCTAACCGACCCAGTAACCCTGACCCTCACCAGTGAGGGACAAACCATCCCCGTCAACTGGCGCAACGGGACCTGGGCGCAGGTTAAGGGGGAGTATGCCGTCCGCACCGCCCAGGGCATCGCTCCTCACCTGACCGTAAGAGCAAAGGTCAGGCTTGAGTTTGACGGCTTCATGCGCTTTGATATGCTCCTGACACCGACGCGCAAGACCGCAATCCAACGTCTCGACCTGCAGATACCATTTCATCATCAACGCGCGCGGTATATCCATGCAAGCCGGGGCAGTTCGGCGCATGTCTATTCCCGGCAACTCAGCTCCGCTAATGGCATCTTGTGGGAAGAGGACTTCTACCATTTCGTCTGGCTGGGTGACGAGGACCGCGGGCTGTGTTGGTTTGCCGAGAATACGGACAACTGGACCCGCAGCCGTAACAGGCCACAACTGCAATTGACGCGGGATGAGCATGGCAGTGTTCTGAGGATCTATTTCATCAACGAGCACTCCATACGCAGCAAGCCGTTTTCTCTCACCTTCGGTATCCAGGCGACTCCGGTCAAGCCTCTGCCTGAACGTTGGCGAGAAATCCGTGCGGTCTCGCATTTGGACGAACACGTCCCCGGACCGCAGACCTACTACCAGATGAGGGGTTACGACGACCTCAAGACGAACCACGCCGGCTGCGACAATGCGCCGGCATTCAACGCTGAGGGCAAAGCCAAAGACCGTATTAAGGCTCTCCGCGACCGGGGCCTCAAGATCACCGCCTGCATGTCACCGACCGGAGTGACCGGTTCTGAGCCGGACCACGCGACATTCGCGGCCGAGTGGGCACTAACCAAAGGCTGGTGGGGACTGATGCCGGCGAAGGGCGGCCAGGCAGGCTTCACTCCGGCATGTCCCTATAGTAGCAACGCCGACTACCTCGTCTGGCAGGTGGACCGGGCCATCCGCGAGTATGACCTCGACGGACTCTACTACGACAACGCCAACGCCTACTTCTGCGACAACCGCTTCCACGGCTGCGGCCACCTCGACGGCCTCGGTAACTGGCATGGCAGGAATGTGCTCTTCGGGCTCAGGGAGCTGCAGAAGCGCATCTATCGCACGTTCATCGCCCACGGCAAGTTGCCCTACATCATGGTGCATGACTCGGCGAACCTGATCATCCCGTGTCATAGCTTCGCCACTTCCTTCCTCGACGGGGAGCAGTTCCGCAGTTACATGCGGGCGCATCCCGACTCGTGGGACCTCTCCGAGATACTGCCTCTGGACAAGCTACGCGCCGAGTTTATGGGCCGCCAGTTCGGTCTCGTACCATTCTTCGTGCCGGCGTTCAATGAGCAGGACCGCAATACGCGCGAGCCCACCGAGCACATGTTGTCGCTGATGCTACTCCATGACATCAACGTCCGGGCGCTCCGGTGTAACGCCGAGGTCGTCAAGGAAGTGTGGGCCGCCGAGGACCGTTTCGACATCGCCGCCGCCGAGTTCGTCCCCTATTGGGAGAATGGCGACTATATCGCCGGCCAGTCTGATCAACTCAAGGTCAGCTACTATCAGCATCCGGATAAAATACTCCTGGTCATCAGCAATCTGGCGAAGGAACCCGTCGAGGCGCAGTTCACGCTGGACTGGGCACAGCTGGGCCTCAAGAGCGACAGGCACAGTGCCAAGGACGCCATCACCGGCGAGAACATCGGCATCGAGCAGAAGCAGCTTACAGTGCATCTCAAGCCACAGAGCTTCTGCCTCGTGGAAGTGCACTAGCGGCCCGACACAGGGAGAACCGAATAAGTCTCGCTACATGACGGTCGGCAGCGTTTCGGGAAGCCACCCGGCGTATTCGCTTGGTGAAGTAGGACCGTTTCTCGAATACCTGGAGAGATTCATCCGGCGCGCCGCTATAATTGGCTGCCAGGTACTCAGCTTCCCCGAAGCGCACTGCCGAGCTGCCAGGGCCATGTTTATTTGCGTTTTTGAGAGGCGCGGGGGTCGGTGTGAGTGTCTAACATGGTGTACCTGTCTGCTTCAGAGAGTGTGTGTCATCCGCACAATTGGCCGGCGCCCGGCGCCGCATACGAGGTGCTCTCTATGAAAAAGGCTGCTTTGACTACAGTGCTTGTCGCGTTGACGTGCCTAGTGACATGTGCACAGGCCCAAATGCTCGTACCACGAGTGGCAAGCGGCGTTGAGGACCTTCCTCCCCTGCAGATTCACTCCCAGACCGTAACCATCACCATAGACAACCAGGTAGCTACAACCAGCATCGAGCAGGTCTTCATCAACAACACGGATACCGCTCTGGAGGCCGTCTATTTCATCCCGCTGCCCGAGACGGCAAGCGTATCGGAATTCGCCTACTGGCTGGCAGGCAAGCGTATCGTCGGCGAGGTGAGGGAAAAGCAGGAGGCCAGAGAGACCTACGACAAGCTCGTCGGCAAGAAGCGCGACCCGGCTCTGCTCGAACACGTCGCGCGCAATCTTTTCCGGGCCAACATCTTCCCCGTCAGCACTAAGGAGCCGATGAAAATAGAGTTGCAGTACCAGCAGGTGCTTCCCTACGACTCCGGCAGCGTCATGTACGCCTACCCCCTGACGATGAGCGGCCAGCAGAACAACATCGCCACGCTCACCATCAACATAGAAATCAAGGACCAGAAACCCATCACGCACGTCGAGTCGCCGAGCCATCTGATCACGTTTGAGCGCCCGGATGACAATTCCGCCAAAGCCTCTTTCGTCGCCGCGGACATCACCCCGAAGAGAGATGTCAGCCTCGTCTACAAAGTGCACTCGAAGGACCTCGGCGTGAGCTTCCTCGTCCATCGCCCCAAGGACCAGGACGGCTACTTCATGCTGATGATCGCTCCGCAGGAGGAGACCACCGAGCAGGACATCGTGCGCAAGGATGTTGTGCTGGTCTTCGACAAGTCCGGCAGCATGGGCGGTGAGAAGATCGAGCAGGCCCGCCGCGCACTGGAGTTCTGCATCCGCAACCTCGACAAGGAAGACCGCTTCGGCCTCATCACCTACGATGCCGTCATCACCACATTCAGAGATGAACTCGTCCCCGCGAGTCAGGCCAACGTGCTCCCGGCCATCAGATACGTCAAGCAGATTGAGGCCGACGGGATGACCAACATCAATGAAGCGTTGCTCATTGGCCTCAAGATGCTTGCCGGAAGCGACCGTCAGCGCACCATCATCTTTCTCACCGACGGCCTGCCTACCGAGGGTGTCACGGATGCTGCGCAGATCATACAGAATGTGGCTAAGGCCAACATCTCCGACACCCGCATCTTCACCTTCGGCGTGGGCGATGACGTGGACGACTACCTGCTGCTCAAGATCGCCACCGGCAATCGCGGTGCCGCCGAGCACGTCCGCACCAATGAGTCCATCTATGACAAGCTCGTGGCATTCTACGCCAAGATCAGCAAGCCACTCCTCGTAGACCTCAACATAGACTTCGGCGCCATCAAGACCACGCAGCTCTATCCGGCCATCTTGCCCGATGTCTTCAAGGGCTCCCAGCTTATCATTACCGGCCGCTACAGTAACGGCGGTCACCAAACCATCACGCTCGCCGGTACCGTCAACCGGCAAGAGCGACGCTTCGAGTACCCCGCGCATTTCCCCGAACAGACTGACGACAGCCCCTTTGTGGCCAGGCTCTGGGCCAAAGACCGTGTCAATTACTTGCTCGATCAGATAGTGCTGCACGGCGAAACCAGTGAAATCAAAGACGAGATCGTCGCGCTGAGTAAGGAGTACGGGTTCATCACCCCTTACACATCAATGCTGGCGCTCCCGCCCGACGCGAAGGCGGCAATGAACCAGAGCCGCTATGCGGTCGGCGGCGATCCGTGGGTCAAGGTCACTGCGCCGCTTGATACCATCCGCGTGACCGCTATCTTCCCGTGGGGCGAAACCAAGCCGCTGATCTATGACCACAACGAGGGGCGCTGGACGGTGCGGTTCATCGTTCCCAAAGGGACAGTTCACGGGCAGTATGAAGTGGTCATTGTGATCACCCGCGCCGATGGTTCGCAACAGCACCTCACAGTCGGATACGAGGCGGACCTGCAAGCTCCTAGCGGCATGGGACGCGCCTTCGCCAAACACGTTGGCGACGAGTTGCATATCACCATCTGGGTCAAGGCATCAGACGATACGAAACGCGTGGATGTCCTGCCCCCAGGTGGGAAACTGACCGGCCTGGATTACGACAGCCGCGAAGACAGATACATCGGCAAACTCGCCATCAGCGCAGCCGACATCATCGGCCCGTCGGTGTCCATGCCCGTCTATGTCACCGATGCCGCGCACAACCGGCTCGAGATTGAGTTGGAGGTCGAGCTCGAGTAGGACCGGTTCGGAAAACGAGATAAGATGCTACGGCGGACTGCGATAACCTACGGTCTGCTGGCTGCATTGTCAGTCGGCGCATCGGCTTTTTACGGCACAACGCCTGCAGCCGCAAACCGCGAACCCATATTCGACGGCCTCTACACCAGCACACGGAACGTGACCGCTGTGTTGGTGTGTGATGAATCGGTATGGGTGGGTACGGAGGGCGGCTGCTCGCGCTGGGACGCAAAGAACCCCGCTGCGAGCAAGTACACGAAGCTTGAGGGCCTCCCCGGCAATCATGTCACCGCCATCGTGGCAGGCCCGCAAGCCGGCACTGTGCTGATCGCTACCACACGGGGCATGGCGGCCTTCCTCGACCAACGCGGTAAGCTGACCCCAGCCCCCGACATTCCTCATCTCTGCGGGCGCGTCACTGCCATGGCACAAGCGGACGGGCAGACATACGCGAGTATCGGCCGCCGCTTGTACATGCTGCAGACCCTGGCCGGAAGGCGGACCTGGGTATCACTCGGGGTGGAGATACCCGCTGAACCGCGCTGCCTGGGCCGCATCCATGAAGCAGTCTGGGCCGGCACCGACAAGGGACTCTTCCGACTGCAAGCCGACAACTGGCAACCCGTGGTCCACAGTGAGGACATCCTGGCGGCGAGAGTCAATGCGCTCATGGCCCGCGGCGATGACTTGTTCGTGGCTACCGTCGGCGGGCTGTTCAGGCTGCACGAGGCAGAGTGGACGGAGTACACCGCATCGGACGACCTCCCTGACAATCACGTTGCCGCCCTTGTCGCGAGCGGCGAGACCATCTACATCGCCACCTTCGGCGGCGGCATGGCCCTCATGCGTAACGGTACAATCGCGCCGGTCGTCGGTTCGCCCGGTTACATCACCGCGCTTGCCATCGGGCGCGACGAGGCCACTGTCTGGGCCGGTACGCAGCAACAGGGAATCTGGTCGTGGCATGCCCCCACCTGGTCTCGCCGGCTGCAACGAAACGAGTTGCCCGAGAACAACATCACCGCCATCGCGGCGCTCGATGCGGAGCTGTGGATCGGCACCTTCGAGCATGGGGTGGGCAGGATGAGCAATGGGGTCTGGCGCAGCTTTGGTCCTGATGACGGCATCGGCAGCGAATGGATCAACCATATCACATCTGGACAGGGCCGTGTCTGGGCCAGAACCTCGGCAGGTGAGCTGTTCGCATACGGAAGCGGCAAGTGGCGTCAGGTTACCAAGCATAACGGCCTGATCAAGAACTGGACGAGTTCCGTGCAGACAGCCGGCGGCAACGTCTGGGCAGGCACGTGGGGAGCTGTGAGCAAGTTTGATGGTCTCAAGTGGCACTATTTCGCGCCTAAACCCGCACTTGAGTCACAAGTCGTGACCGCCCTAGCTGTCCTTGACCGCGACATCTGGGTCGGTACCGCCAAGGCAGGCCTCTGCCGCTACAATGCCCTGACACGCAGATGGGAGACTTATACACTCGGCAGCGGCCTCACTGATACCTGGGTCACTTGCCTCAACGTATGGCAGGACGCCCTCTGGGTCGGTACCTTCAGCGGCGGCCTGTGCAGGTATCAGCAAGGGGAGTGGAAGTATTTCCGTGCCGCCGACGTCCTGCCCACCGACCGCATCAACTGCCTGACCAACGACGACGGGCTCTACGTTGGGACGCTCGACGGGCTCTGCCGATTCGATGGGAGTAACTGGAACTCATACGGTGCCGAGGCGGGGTTGCCGAGCGAAGTGGTCCAGACGCTTGCGATCTCCGGCGACCATCTCTGGGTCGGAACACCCGAGGGTCTCGCGCATGCGCGGCTGGTAGAGGCCCCGCCGTAGAGCAGTGCTCCAGCTTTGCGCCGGGGGTATTACTCAGGCCTCGAGGGCTACTTCTGCTAGCTTGTGGAGCGCGTGGTAGAAACCGTCGAATATCTCCACTGCTTGGCGAGCAAGCTGCAACTCATCCTCCTGCCGGCCGGTGCAAATCATCACAGCCGTCAGCACGCAGTCCGCCTCTTCCTCAGTCAGAATATCCGGTACCAGCCTCGCCACGATCGCCACTGGATTGGCGGTTTTCTCTCCGGTCGTCAATTCCCAGAACGCGCTGAACGGTGTGCGGAAGAACAGTTCTCGCAACCGGTTCAACTCACTCTGAATGAGCCATGTCGTGTCAAAGAATGCAGGCACATTGATGTAGAAGTAGAAGCGCCCTTTGGTCAGTCGCGCCCACTTGACGCTGTCAAAGACCACGCGCCCCAGGTCAACCGGTAGACCAGCCAGCGTTTCCTGCCAGTGGTCCGGCCCCGTCCGCGCCGCGTCGGGTACAACGGTGATCGCCTCACCCAGGTGCCGGCCCACTACCCTTATCCCCTCGAACAGCCGCTGCTCAAGCTGCGCCAGCGCCGGGTCCTCATAGAGTTCGGCCACCTCGTAGTGCCGGCCGATTATGTCCAGCGCCTCGGCAAACACATCCGTCTCGGGGAACATCTCGCAGGCGAACTGCAGCGCCTCGATCTTCCCAACCAGCGTCTCCTGCCGCAGGATGGATATGCCCGACTGGATAGGGGGTGGCAGGTAGTGCATCAGCCGGCTGTGCAGCGGATACTTGTTTGCGTACGGCCCCAGGTTTATCGCCGGGTCAAGCTCGCGGTCATACGGGCCGTAGTAGGCGAGGAACTTGCCGAGATGATAGCGCTCATCCGCCTGGCTCCACGGACGTGCAGCAAATGTCTGCTCGACCTGCCTGAGCCGGTCAGGCGTGCTCGTGTGATAGAAGCGCCACTGCTTGTATTCCGGGCAATAGCCGTCCGGACTTGACAGCTCCTCCCAGGTGAGATTGCCCCCGGGTAGATGTTCGAGTTTCCGCGCCCAATGCGGGTGCGACATACACAGTTGCAGATGCACTTCCCCGATGCCGGCAGCCGCGCGGCACCAATCCTGCGCAGTCATTCCATCCGCATAGATGAAGCGGTAGTCGAAGTCACTCATGGCGGGGATGAGATCCTCGAACCGCCACTTGCCCCCGATTGCCTCGATCTCCGGCACCACGCGCCGACAACGTTCATAGTACGTCTCGATGAACTCGGCGAAATCATTGGGTGACGCAGGCTCGAAGATCATCTCGCTTGCTGCTCCCGCAGTCAGGTTGACGCAACGCGATCGTCTCGGTTTGGGGCTCTCGTAGCTGTGTCTTTGGGGTTGTACTGACTGCTGGAACATCCGAGCCCGGCCGCCGATACACGAGGAGTAGTCCCAGGCCACGCCATTACAGCGCCTTGACTACCCACATATGCCTGATGCAGCCGCCCATCTGCTGCGACACTGACGACGTCGCGACCCCGGCCTGGCCGTTACCTCTCGGCCACCCAATACTTGGCATTGGAGGACAGTTCGCTGGACTCGCTATCCCGCAGCCACTTGGCGTGCCCGTCACAGAAGCCGAAGTTGGACCCCTGGCTGTGGACACTGGGGTTGTTGTAAACGTCCACGTAGGTCGTTTTCCAGGACTCGCTTCTCGGTGGATAGACGACACCACCCCAGGCCCCTGCCTGTTTTTCGCCGATCATGATGGTCTCCGCCGGCTTGGTGATCTCGGCAATCGCTTTGAAGAACAGGTAATAGTAGTTCCAGCCGTAGTGCGCAGTCGCAATGCTCCCGCTGCCATAGGTCCGGTCGCCGCTCGGGCACAGGTATAGCTGGGAGTTCTTGACATAGGGTTCCAGCATGTGCTGCCACTTGATGCTCGTGTTGCCCGGCAGCTCGTGGCGGTAGGACAGCGTACGCTCGTCATAATCCTGGAAATACATGTGGAGCCCCAGCGAAATCTGCTTGATGTTGTTGAGGCATGAAGTCTGGCGCGCCTTCTCGCGAGCGCGAGCGAATACTGGAAACAAGATTGCAGCCAGGATCGCGATGATCGCGATCACCACCAACAGCTCAATGAGTGTGAATCCTTTTCGCATCATAGCACCTCCATAAGTATGAATTGACTACCCACTAAATGGTACACTTTGCTGCCATACGCTGTCAATCCGTCTTGACAACAATGTGACTTCATCGGCACTCCGATTAAGCGCATCGCCCCCGGCAAGCCCAAGAACGATGTAGGCCTGCGCCGTCGCCTTGACGCTTCGGAGATAGCTCTTACGCTACCCATCTAAGAGCGCATGAGAAGATCTTAGCATCTCCCCGCCTTGATTCTCCAATGCTCAATCTGACCGCAAAGTGACGAGTTGCAGGTCTCGCGTACGTCAGGTCAAGCCGTTACGCCTTCGTGGACAATGTGGCTATCGCTTCCTGCAGCGCCCAGGCGATGTAATCGAGGTCCTCAAACGGCGTACCCGGGAAGATTGGCAGGGACATGACCTGCTCACATGCCTTTGCCGCCACCGGGCAGTCGCTGTCGTCATACTCCAGGTTCTGGAACACTTCCCAACTCCAAACCGGCGGATAGTGCTGCGAGGTCCCGACCAAGTAGGCTTGCTTGAGATGCTCCCGCAGCTCTGCCCCACTGAACCCGAGCCGATCCGTGTCCGGACGGACTATATAGAGGTGACTGCCATGTTCCGGCCCGTGGCCGACCGGCAGGATCAGCTCCTCAACGCCCGCCAGCAGTTGCTCCATCCGCAGCATCCGCTCCCGCTTCGCCGCCGTCACCCGGTCAATCTTCGCCAACTGGCTCAAACCGACTGCGTATTGCACCTTTGTCATCCGGTAATTGAATCCCACCGTAACGACCCGCACCGACGGGCCGCCATAGACATACCCGAACGTTTTCTTCTGCCGCACCTGTTCGGCGAACTCGAGGTCATCGCTGGTCACTGCTCCGCCTTCGCCCAGAGTCGTCATGTTCTTGAGGCTCTGGAAGCTGTAGCACGAGGCCAGACCTCGACCTCCGATCGGCTTGCCTGCATAGTGCGTGCCTACTGCGTGGGCCGCATCATAGATAATCGGGATTCCGGTCTGCTCACTGATCTCATCAAATGCGGCGATGTCACAGGCCAGCCCGGCCAGATGCACCGGCACGATCGCCCGCGTTCGCTCACTTATTTTGGCCCGCACGGCTTCCGGATCGAGGTTGAGTGTCGCCTCATCCACATCCGCAAAGACCACCTTGGCGCCCTGCGCCGAGGCACATGTCGCCGAGCATACGAAGGTCAGCGGCGTGGTGATCACCTCGTCTCCGGGCTTCAGTCCCAGCAGCATCATGCACACATCAAGCCCCGTCCCGCAGCTATTGAGTGCAATTGCCCGCGCCGCGCCCTCATGCTCCGCGAAGGCGTCCTGGAAATCCGTCTCCTCAGGCAGCGGAAAGAAGCTCCCCTCAGGCTCGGTCGCCGCATTCATCACGCCCAGGGCGGCCTCGACATCATCCTGTTCGAACAGCCCCCCCAAAGAGATGAAGGGTACGGGGTGGATATCCACGATGAATCACTCCTCGCTCTCGTGGTCTTCTCTCAAGTAGCCCCGGTTATCCAACGTCAGTTCGGGGCCCTCTCTTGCGACCTTGGCGCGGTACATCTTGGCGAGCTCAGCCATTGTCGCGCCGGCGGTCTGGTAGCCCTGCTCGCCGACAATATGCTTGTAATGGGTAATGATCCCGGCGAGGGTCTGACGTCTGAAATCGCTCGGCTGCGAATACTCGAATATGTTGTGCGTAACCGCCCGTACCGTCTTGACCGGCACCGCTTCTGCAATCTGCCGCCGGACTGATTTCTCGATTGTGTAGAAGTGGTTCTTGGCATCAACCAACTCGACGCGTAAATCTTGCGGGTGCTTACCGCCCCACATACGGCTCTCCCAGTCTATCGTCGCCGGTATTTCAACGAAGTCGAGGTCGCCGGTTAGCAGCCGGTTATAGCGATGGGCATAGTGCATGAACAGGGGTGCACCGGCCCACACGGAGGCGCACTCGGGCAGAATCCGGCCCGGAATCGAGCACATCCCATGTCTGAAGCCCGCCTCCACCAGCAGCGCATATGTATAATCATTCGCCGAGCCATAGCCCATACACATGCTCATCGGCGTCGCACTCATCACCTGGGCGAAACGGTCCACTGCCTCGGCCAGGATCTCTCGCTGTACTTCCGGGCCGTAGCTCCCGAAAAACGGCTCATAGCCCTGCGCCGCCGGATGCAGATGCAGCCCCACCTCGTGGCCCGCTTCCCGCAGCTCGTTGTAAAGCGCCGGGTGCGCCTCCAGGTCGGTCGGAATAACGAAAAACGTCCCGCGCCACTCGTTCTCCTCCAGCAGCCCCATGATCCCACGGGTCGCGCGTTCGCCCAGGGCAGGGTCATTGAGTGCCGGATCCGTAGCCTCGCAGTCGGTGGCCAGATTAAAATAGATTACCCCGTTCTGCGCCGGTTCTGACATGCCTCATCCCTCCTGCACATGCAGCCTTGGCTCGTAGTGGTGAGCCTTTTGCCACTACGATTCGTCCTTCTAGACGATGACACCTGCCTTGCATGAAGCGTCATGCCGGCAATATCTCCACAATTGGTCAGCGCCTGCCAAGGGATTAATCCCCTGCATAGCGAATATTCCATGATTGAGCAAGCGAACACAACCGCAGAAGGGGTGTGAGAACAAGTGAACACGATAATTTGGTCTCCTCCGGCATTAATTGTACTCAGCGGCATCCTCGGCTTGGCGACGGCTGCCGGCGCATTAGCCCAAGACGGCTTCACGGACCACGGTGTCGGCGCCAATGTGGCTGAATGTCGCGGCGTAGTCACCACTCAGACCGCCGATGGTAGATGTCTCGCCATCGCCAATGCGCTCGACGAGGGCCCCATCAGTTATGTGTTGGTGACCGACATTGACAGCGGCGAGACCAAGCAGTATTTCTGCCCGGATGATGTGCGACAGTCTCCGCCATACGGCTCACTGATGCACAGCAATGGCAAGTTCTACACCACCCAGGGCAGCATCTTCCTGGAGTTCGATCCAGCGGCCGGTGAATGGACCTTTCACGCCAAGGGCTCCCCGATCGGCAGCGCCTACATCGGTTTCACCGAGGGCCTCGACGGCACCGTGTGGGCCGGCTCCGTCTATCAGACCGGCCTCATATCCTTTAATCCGGAGACGAAAGAGATCAAGGATCACGGCCGCATGGACCCCGAGGAAAAATACCTCAACTCTCTGGCCACTGACGAGGCAGGTTGGGTCTATTGCGGCATCGGCACCGCCAGGTGCAACATCATCGCCTACAACCCGGCCACCGGCGAAAAGCGCCAGCTAGTCAAAGAGAAGGATCGTGTCACCGGCTCCGGCAGCGTTGATCCGGCCGCTGACGGTAGCGCCTATGGCACGGCCAACAAGCAGTACTACCGCCTCTTCGAGGGCCAGGCGACACCTATTGAGAAGGCGGACGTGCCCGCGCGTCGGGACGTGCAAAACATCGGCTGGGGTCAGCGCTCGGGCTCGTTTCCTGACGGCCGCCGTGTTCGCTCCTATGATCTGCCGGGCAAATGGCTGGAAGTGGAAGACACTAAGACGGGCGACGTCAAGCGGATTGAGTTCGACTACCAGGCGGGCGGGGTGCTCATCACCAGCTTCGGTCTGGGACCAGACGGTATCGTCTATGGGTCAACCTGTCACCCCATGCACCTGCTCGCGTTTGACACCAAGAACAGTCAACTGAGCGATTTCGGGGCCATCCCCCCCATCGGTGGCGGCAACTTCTGCGCCATCGCCGCCCAGGGGGACATCATCGTCGGGGCCCAGTACGCCGCCGGCGCGCTCTGGCTCTATGATGTCAACAAACCTTTTACCTGGACCGACGACTACAAGCCTTCAGATGGCTACATCAGTGGTGCCGAACTCGTCGAGGCGGCAAAGGAGAAATGCCCCGGCATCGCCTACAACCCGAGCAGTCGCATCGCCGTCTTCCAGACCCCGAAGTTCGATACCGTGGGCCGCTTCCCGTTCACTGTCCCTGCCGACGGCACCTACTACCTCCATGCTTTTCCGCACAATTACCCCGACAACTGCCTTGTGGAATGGCTGCTTGACGGGGAGGATACCGGTAAGCAGTTTGTGCCGGTCGCCGGCAAGTACGGGGCCGCTCCGATGGTCGTGTTCGGGCCGCTGGAACTGGCTGCGGGTGACCACATACTCGGAGCCAAGACCGTGGAGGTAGAAGGCAGCATCCCGCTGATGGGCTTGTCGGCCATGATCGTTGACACCAAGCAGCTTGACAAGGGCCACTTCGAAAACCCGCGGGCGGTAGCGCGATGGCACAACGACATCTGTCGCCCGCGCACGGCACTGGCGCACCCGGATGGCAAGCATGTCATGATGGCGGGCTATGCCGGATACGGTCTCTGCGGCGGCGGCATCGGTATTTACAACCTCGAGACCGAGGAAGAGACACTGCTGACTGCCGAGAAGGACCTGCTGCCCGGCCACAGTTGCATCACGCTCAAGGCACTGCCGAACGGCGACCTTGTCGGCGGCACTGCAATCGGCGCGCCCGGTGGCGGCCATCAGGTAGCCACTGCCGGCGAGCTATTCATCCTCGACTGGAAGACGAAGAAGCTTACCTTCAATGCAGCGCCACCCGGCGATGCCACAAACATCATCAGCATCCAGACACTCCCAGACGGCCTCGTCTATGGCCTCAGCAGTAAATCCATCTTCTTCGTCTTCGATCCGAAGACCAAGGAGTTCACCCACTCCGAGAGCTTCGAGGAGTATGGTGGCGTGCCGCGTCATGCCCTCCAGATCGGTCCTGACGGCAACCTCTACGTCGCGATGACTAAGGCCATCGTGAAAATCATCCCTGCGACACTGGAGCACGAGAAGCTCGCCGACACGCCCACTAATGTCACTTCCGGAGGCCCTATCGCCAACGGTCTGCTCGTTTTCGGCCATAGCTCCCATGTCTGGAGCTACCGCCTTCCGGGACTCTGATACACACAGGCCCGTTCCAACCGTCTGACATCAAACAGGACAGGAGACAGCAATGCACCGACTGCTTCTTATCTCAATCGCCGTTGTGCTGCTTGGCGCAACCGCAGTTGTCGCCCAGGATAAAGTGGCTCCCGGCTTCACTGACTGCGGCGTCGCTGCACCCGTTGCCGAGGGCGGAGGCGTGGTGGCCACCCGCGATGGCAACGGCCACAATCTCGTCATCGCCAACTCCCAGGAGCTCAGCCCGCGGGGCTGGATACTCGTGACTGACGTTGACACCGGCGAAACCTGGCAAATCTACCATCCCGAGGAAATCAGCCACGCCTGGCCGTATGGCTCGCTCATGGCCAGCTCCGGCATGTTCTACACTGCCAATGGCGGTGACTTTCTGGAGTTCGATCCCACCAAGCGCGAGTTCACTTTCTGCAACAAGCCCTCGCCTCAGGGCAGTGCCTACATGTGGATGATCGAGGACCCTGAGGGCACGATATGGGCCGGCAGCGTTTATAACGCAGGTCTTATCTCCTACGACCCCAAGACCAAAACCACCAAGGATCACGGCGCTCTCGACCCGGTCGAGAAGTACATTCGCTCACTCGGCCATGACGACGAGGGCTGGATCTACGCCGGTATCGGCACCTCGCGCTGTAACATCGTCGCCTACAACACCGCCACCGGAGAGAAGCTCCAAATGGTCCCCGAAGACAAGCGCACGCTTAGCACCGCCTCCGTCTATCGGGGTGTGGACGGCAAGGTGTACGGCACCGCGGTGCTCACCGACGGCACCCATTACTACCGCATGTCAGGCGGCAAGGCAGAAGATATCGCCGCGGGGGACATGGCCACGCGAGCTCCCACCGGATCCATTTACTACGGCCAGATTACTGCCACCCTCCCGGATGGACGTCGCATCCAGCATAACATGCTTGAGCGCTACCTCGATGTGACCGATCCGAAAACCAATGAAATCAAACGCATCGAGTTCGACTACAAGACCGAAGGCTTGTTCATCACCAGCCTCGGTGCCGGCCCTGACGGTCTCGTCTATATCTCGACCTGTCACCCCATGCACCTGATCAGCCTCGACACCAAGACCGCCAAACTCAAAGACATGGGGCCTATTCCCATAGTCGGTGGCGGCAACTTCTGCGCCATCACCTCTCAGAGCGATGCCGTGATCGGTGTCGAGTACTCCGGCGGCAGAATCTGGAAATACGACCCGGCCAAGCCCTGGAACCCCGCCGGCAAGCGTAAGGTTACCGGTCTCACCGCCGAAAAGTTGATGCAGGTCTCCGAGTGCAAGGATGGTCACTTCACCTACCTTAAATCTAACGATGTCGCCTTCCTCTGCGGCGACAAGTTCGGCGCCGAGGGCACTTTCAAACTCACCGCCCCCGCGGACGGAAAATACTACCTCCAGTTTGTCCCGCTGCTCGCCGGAGATTACTGCCGTGTCCAGTTTCTCTTCGACGGCAAGGAACTGGGCGAGCCGTTCGACGCCAGCGGCAAGGTGGTCATGCCCGATAAGCTGCAGACTCACGGCCCCTTCGACCTCAAGGCCGGCGTGCATCGCCTTTCGATGCGCACCCTCAAGACCGACGGCAAGCAACCCTGGTGCGCGATGGTCACTGCCGACCTGTCCACCGAGAGGCGGGACAGTCTGGTACTTCAGGACGATAGCCCCAACCCCATGCCGCTGGCCCAATGGGCGAAGGATATCTGCCGGCCGCGAACGGCACTTGCGTATCCGGATGGGAAGCATGTCTTGATGGCGGGCTTCCCCGGTTATGGGCTCTGTGGCGGCGGCATCGGCATCGTCAACCTTGAGACCGGCGAGGACATGCTGCTCACTGCCGAGGAAGACCTCGTCCCGGGCCAGAACTGCATCACCCTCAAGGTCCTGCCCGACGGCAATCTCATCGGCGGCACTTCGATTCATGGCTCCGGCGGCGGACATAGCACTGCTCAGGAAGCCATCCTCTATATCGTGGACTGGACCACCAAAAAGGTCAGCTTCAGTGTGGCGCCCGTGCCCGGTGACGGCAACATCATCAGCATCCAAGTCGCCGCAGACGGCCTCGTTTACGGCCTCTCCGGCAACGCCACCTTCTTCGTCTTCGACCCCAAGACCAGGGAGGTCGTCCACAGCGAGAAGTTCGCCCAGTATGGTGGTGTGCCGCGCCATGCTCTTCAGATCGGCCCTGACGGCAAGCTTTACGCAACGCTCTCAAAAGCCATCGTCAGGATTACCCCCGGCACCTTCGAACATGAGAAGCTCGCCGATACGCCGGCCCCAATATCCGCCGGTGGAGCATTCATCAACGGCATGCTCGTCTTCGCGTCTCAGTCGCGCGTGTGGACCTACGAGGTCCCCGGCCTCTAACCGAGAAAGATGACTGCAATAACCGCTTCGCCCCATAGCCGGCAACGATTCGCCGGCATGTCTGAAAGGTAGGTTTACTATGAAGTGGACAACCATCGCCATCACGTCCGCCGTAGTCGTGCTTGTTGTGGCTGTCGGCACGGCAAGCGCCCAAGACGGCTTTACCGACCATGGTGTCGGGGCCGAAGTGGCTGAACTCCGCGGCCTGGTACCCACCGTCACCAAGGACGGCAGGAACCTGCTCATCTGCTCGCCCACCGACGAAGCCCCGATCGGCTATCTGGTGGTCACGGACATAGACACCGGCAAGACCAAGCAGTACTTCTGCCCCGAAGACGTCCCGCAGTACGACCCGTTCGGCGCTTTGCTGCACAGTAACGGAAAGTACTACCACACCCAGAGCAGGACCCTGTTGGAGTTCGATCCGGAGACCCTGAAGTTCACCTGGTATGGCATCCCCTCGAAGCAGACCAGCGTCTATCTGTGTTTCACGGAGGCCCCTGACGGCACTATCTGGGCGGGCGGCACCTACAACTGTGGCCTCATCTCCCTCGATCCGGAGACCAAAGAGATGAAGGATCACGGCCGCATGGACCCCAAGGAAGTTTACCTGTCGCACCTCGCCACTGATGACAAAGGCTGGGTGTACTGCGGGATCGGCACCGCCAGGTATAACCTCGTTGCCTACAACCCCCAGACCGGGGAAAAGCGCCAGCTGATCGCCGAAGAGACACGCAAGACCGGGACCGCTTATGTCTATCCCGGCGTGGACGGGGCCGCCTATGGACGCGTGGAGCAGCAATACTATCGCCTCCTCGACGGTGCCGCCACACCCATCGAGAAGGCCCAGTCCGCCGCCAAACGCGAAGTCACCGACCTCCGCTACGGCACCAGGTACAAGACCTTTCCCGACGGCCGGCAGGTTACTCATTACGACACGGCTAGCAAGATCATCAAGATCTATGATCCCAAGACCCAGGAGACTGAGACAATCCCCTTCGAGTACAAGAGCGGCGGCGTGAGCATCACGAGTCTCGGTGCCGGCCCCAACGGCATTGTGTATGGCTCGACGTGCCACCCGATGAACATGCTCGCCTTCGACACCAACACCCGCACACTCACCGATATGGGCCACATCCCGCAGTGTGGCGGCGGCAACTTCTGCGCCATCGCTACCCAGGGCGACCAGGTCATCGGGGCTCAGTACTCAGCCGGACGCCTCTGGGCCTACGATGTCAATGAGCCCTGGAACCCGCAAGGCTCGAGGCCCAAATTCGGCCTGGATGCTCAGCAGCTTATCAAATGTGGCGAGGTGAAGGACGGCCACTTCACATATCTCCAGGGACACGACCTGGCCTTCGTTCACGGTGACAAGTGGGGAGCCCAGGCTACCTTCAGCCTCGACGCCCCTGCCGACGGTGACTACTACCTCTACATCGCTCCCTACAGGCACACCAACTATTGCACCATTCAGTTCTCGCTCGACGGTCAAGAGCTCGGCGAGCCCTACCAGGCGGCCAGTCCCGTCACCAAGGCCGGCCAGGTACTCGAGTTCGGCCCGACTCCACTCAAAGCCGGCCCCCACACCCTCGCCGTGCAGACCATCGAGACCCAGGGCCAGGAGCCGTTCTTCGGCATCAGTTGCGTCGAGCTGACCCGGCAGCGCCACGAAGGCACAGTCGCGGCACCCGTTCAGAACCCCCGCATCCTAGGCCAGTGGAGCCGCGACGTCTGCCGCCCGCGCACGGCCCTCGCTCATCCGGACGGCAAGCATGTCATGATGGCGGGGTATGCCGGCTACGGACTCTGCGGCGGCGGCATCGCTATCGTCAACCTCGAGACCGGTGCGGACACGCTGCTGACCGCCGAAGAAGACCTGCTTCCCGGTCATAGTTGCATTACTCTCAAGGCGCTCCCTAACGGTGACCTCGTTGGTGGCACAACCGTCGGCGCTGCCGGCGGCGGACACGCCATAGCCACCGAGGCTGAGCTCTTCATCCTCGACTGGCAGACGAAAAAGATTACCTTCCGTACCGTGCCGGTACCTGATTACGGCACCATCACGAGCATCTATGTCCTCGATGACGGCCTCGTCTATGGGTTAGCGGGTAACAGCGTCTTCTTCGTTTTCGACCCCGACAAGAAGGAGATTATCCACAGCGAGAGCTTCGCAGAATACGGTGGTGTTCCGCGTCATGCCCTTCAGGTCGGGCCAGACGGCAAGCTCTACGCGATGATGAGCAACGCCATCTTGCGCATAGCTCCAGGCACCTTCGAGCATGAAAAGATCACTGCGACGCCGGTACAGATACATGCCGGTGGTGCCTTCGTCAACGGCCTGCTTATCTTCGCACATAGCTCCCACGTCTGGAGCTACCAGGTCCCGGGTATCTAGGGCCCACGCACGGATGTCACGCCGGCATTAGACAGCTTTGACGAAAGGTAACAACCATATGAAGCAATCAGTCCTGGCAGCACTGCTCGTCCAGTTCTACCTCTTTGCTGCGCCGGCACTGGCACAGGCCCCGACAGAGGCTCCGGGATTCACTGACCGCGGCGTCGGCGCGAATGTAGCCGAGAATGGCGGCGTCGTCATCACCCGGGATGCGGAGGGACACAACCTCGTCATCGCCAACAGCATGGACATCAGCCCCCGTGGCTGGATCCTCGTAACTGATATAGACTCCGAACAAACCCAGCAGATATACTTTCCCGAAGGCGTCGGCAACGGTGATCCCTATGCCTCGCTGATGCACAGCAATGGCAACTTCTACACCGCTAACGGCCGTACTTTCCTCGTCTTCGACCCCAACTCCCGCGAGTTCGTCTTTCATGGTGAGCCGGCACCTGACCAGGGCGTTTACATGGCGATGGTTGAGGCCCCCGATGGCATCATCTGGACCGGCGGCACTCCAAAGACCGTGCTCTGGTCATTCGATCCGAAGACCAGCGAGTTCACCGACCACGGTAGTATGGACCCGGTTGAAAAGTATCTCTCCCACATCGCCGTTGGTGACGACGGCTGGGTCTATGGCGGCATCGGCACCGCTAACTGCAACATCGTCGCCTACAGCCCCGCTACCCACGAAAAGCTCCAGCTCATCCCTCAGGACCAGAGAACTACCGGCACCGCGCAGGTCTATCGCGGCGAGGATGGGCTGGTTTATGCCATAGCCAAGCTCAAAGACGGCACTGGTTACTACCGCCTGCGCGCCGGTGAAGCCGAGACTATCGAGCAAGCAGACATGGCCAAGCAGCAGCCGGACGCCGCCATCTTCAGCGCCAAATCCCGCTACTTCAGGTTCCCCGACGGCCGCTCCCTCAGGTACTACAACATGATCCGCAAGTGGATGGATATCGGCGATGCGCAGGGTGATGGCGTCAAGCGTATTCACTTCGACTATAAGGCCGGCGGCCTCCAGATTACCAGTTTTGGAGCCGGTCCGGATGCCACAGTATATGGCTCGACATGCCACCCGATGCACCTGCTCGCCTTCGACACCAACGCCGAGAAGCTGACCGACTTCGGCCCCATCACCAAAGTCGGCGGTGGCAATTTCTGCTCCATCGCCACCCAGGGAGACAAGGTCTTCGGCGTCGCCTATGACGATGGCACCCTCTATGAATACGACCCGACCATGCCGTGGACCTGGACTCACGACCGTAGCGGCATGGAGTTCTGCGACACGCCCACCGAGCGTCTGGTTCGGTCCGCCAAAATGCAGGAACAGGATGGTCGTGTCTGGTTCCAGGGCCCGCAGAACGTCGCCCTCATCGAGTCCCGCAAGAGCGGCGCGGTCGCCGATTTCCCTTTCGAGGCCCCCACAGACGGTGACTACTACCTCCACATCTTCCCCTACCTATGCTCATACTATGGGGTCGGCTATTTTCTCCTCGACGGTGAGCCAATCGGCGAGCCCTATGACGGGAAAGCCCACAACTCCGGTCCCGGCCCGATGCGCGTCTATGGCCCGCTCAACCTCAAAGCCGGCCCGCATACATTTTCCGTCCGCACCGAATTCGACCAGTTCGCCGACCGCTTCTTCGGGCTCATCGGCCTGGTCCTGAGCAAGGACAAACACAATGAGGCATACCTCGTCAACCTGCGCAACCCTCAGAGCGTGGCGCAATGGCGCGGTGATATCTCCCGGCCCCGCGCAGCACTGGCTCATCCCGACGGCAAACACGTGCTCATGGGCGGACATGCGGGCTACGGCTTCATCGGCGGGGGCCTCGGTATATACAACACTGAAACCAGGGAAGCGGCCCTGCTCAAGGATGACGACCACATGCCCAGCCATGCCACCATCGCTCTCGACGCACTGCCGAACGGCGACATCGTCGGTGGTACCTCCGCCGATGCCCGGGGCGGCGGTCACAGCTCCGCCGTCGAAGCCGAGGTTTACGTCATGGACTGGAAAACAAGAGAGGTGGTCTTTCGCGCGGCGCCAGCGCCGGACGACCGCAACATCATGTCCGTCAAAGTCGCGGCCGACGGTCTCATCTATGGGCTCTCAAAGGGCTCGATCTTCTTCGTCGCCGACCCTCGGAAGAAGCAAATCGTCCACACCGAGAACCTTGCCGATTACGGGTCCGCCATGCGCCACTCACTCCATCTCGGCCCCGACGGCAACCTCTACGCCATTTTCACTGAAACCATCGTTCGGATAACTCCCGGCACCTTCGCCCATGAGAAGCTGGCCGACATCCCGGCGCGCGCCACAGCCGCCGGTGCCCTCGTCAACAGCATGTTGGTCTTTGCCCACCATACCCATGTCTGGACATACCACATCCCGGACCTGTAGACTCTCTATTCACTTGAAAGGCGGTACGGATCATGCAAGATGACTTGATGATGAGTGTTGCAGCGAAGCTGTGCCCCATGCTGGTGTTACTGATGGTGACCTTGGCCTTGGGGCCTGTGCTCTCCCAGCAGCAAGACAACACACTCATAGACCACGGCGTTGCCGTCCCACTCGCCGAAAGCCGGGGTGTCGTAGTTACCCAGGACGCCAATGGCAGGTCTCTTGCCATCTGTTGCAGTCTCGACATGAGCCCACGCGGCTGGATACTGGTCACCGACATTGACAGCGAGGCGTCCACCCAGATCTGGTTTCCGGAGGGCGTACCCAATGCGTCCCCCTATGGCTCCGTCCTGGCGGCGACCGGCAAATTCTATACCGCCGCCGGCAAACATCTGCTCGAGTTCGATCCCACTGCCCGAGACTGGTCATGGCACGGCATCCCGTCACCTGACGCCAGCGCCTACCTCAGCATAATCGAAGCGCCCGACGGCACCATCTGGGGCGGCGACGTGTACCGGGCAGGCCTTATCTCATTCGACCCCGCAACTAGAGAAACCAAGGACCACGGCCACCTCGACGAAGCTCAGAAGTACCTCTCCCACCTCGCGGTTGATGACGCCGGATGGATCTATGGCGGCATCGGCACACAGCTAGGCAACATCGTGGCATACAACCCGGAGACCGGCGAGAAGATCCAGATACTCGACGAGGATCAGCGGCAGGTCGGCACTGCCTCCGTGCATCGCGGCACCGACGGCCAGGTCTATGGCAAGGCGACACTCAAGAGCGGCGTCGCCAACTATCGTCTCTTCGCGGGCAAAGCCGAGAGCATCGAACATAAGGACGTGGTTGCGAAAGAGCCCGCCGGTGACATTTATTGGGGCCAGAAGAAAGGTACCTTCCCCGACGGCCGCCAACTCACGAGATACGATCTGGTCAACCGCCACCTTGACGTACTTGACCCGGCCACCGGTCAAACCAAACGCATCGAGTTAGACTACCAATCCGAAGGCAGTACGATCCGCGTCATCACTGCCGGCCCCGACGGCAAGGTCTATGGCAACTCCGCCCATCCCTCCCGCAACTTCGTCTGTGACCCGGCTGACGGCGTCCCGCAGTACCGCGACGGTGCTATCGCCGTCAAGGGCTATGAGGTCCAGGGCAACTACATCATCGGCGGGCACTATGGCGGCGGCAGGCTCTACATCTATGACACGACCAAGCCCTGGCACATGGCTGCCGTATCCGGCTCTATTGCCGGCGGCATCGGCGCTGAGCGTCTCATGAAGGTTGCCACGACCGACGCCGGCAAGATTGACTACATCAGCACCTACGACATCGTGCTGTTCCGCGCCGATGACTATGACAAACAGATACACTTCGACATCCCGGCCGCAGCCGCCGGCGACTACTATCTCATCATCGCCCTCTACAAGTCGTCGGGCTACTGCACCGTGGAGTTCTCCCTTGACGGCCAATCCGTCGGCGAGCCCTACCACGGCTTCGCCCAGGGCGTCGAGCTGGGGCCATATCAGGTAATGGGTCCGCTCGGGCTAGAGGCCGGCAACCACCGGCTCAGCGTCAAGACCATCAAGGCAGAGGGCGGCAACCCCTGGATCGGCATCAACACCATCGCACTGACGCAGCAGAAGCCCGCTGACGTCATCAACAAGGCCCAGCGCCCCAACCCCTACCTCGCCGCCGTCTATGCTCCCGACATCAACGTTCCCTGGGGCGCTGCCGCTCATCCTGATGGCGACCACGTGATGATCTCCGGCAAGCCCGGGTACGGCTACATCGGCGGCGGGATCGGCATCTACAATATCGCCACCGATGAAAAACTGCTGCTCAAGCATGAGGACCTCATCCCCACCCAGTCAATCATGGCAATGGCGCCGCTGGACAATGGCGACATCGTGTGCGGCACCTCTGTAGGTGGCGGCCATGGCGCTACCGCCGTCGCCAAGACCGCCATGCTCTTCATCCTCGACTGGAAGACGAAGAAGATCAGTTGGCAGATGCCGGCACCGGTCAATGCCAGCGAAATCGGCCTGCTCAAGAAAGGCTCCGACGGGCTCATCTACGGCGTCGCAGCGGGCACACTCTTCGTCTTCGACCCGCAGGAGAAGGAAGTCGTCCATACCGCACCGCTGAGTGAGTACGGCGGCCGCACCGTCAACGGCATGGCCTGTGGATCTGACGGTAACATCTACCTTGTCTTCAGCAAAGCCATCCTGCGAGTCAAGCCGGGCAGCTTTGAAGTCGAGAAAATCTGCGCTACGCCCGGCACCGCAAACGCCGGTATCGCGGTGGTTGGCGACCGCGTCTATTTCGCCGTCCTCTCCCACCTCTGGAGCGTGAGCGCCAACTAGCTCTGCTCGCCGGCTTTTCGAGAATCCTTGGCCACATTGCCTTTGAGGTAACCAAGATGGACCTCAAACTGTTAGCCGTTCAGATTGCTCAGACCGCGCTCGCTTTGTTCATCATCATTGACCCGCTGGGCGGACTGCCTGTGTTCGCCTCATTGCTTCGCGGCATGCCTCCACAGCAACGGCGGCGCACCATCAATCTCGGCGTATTCGTCGCGTTTCTCGTATTGATTCTCTTCGCTTCCCTCGGCATGAAGCTGTTAGGACTCTTCGGTGTTGGTCTCCCGGAACTGATGATCGCCGGCGGCTTGATGCTCCTGATAGTCGGTCTCAACGAGGTTTTCGGCTTCCTCGCGCAGCTTACTACCTACAACGAGAACGTCGGCATAGTGCCCATAGCTTGCCCGCTCCTGGCCGGTCCCGGCGCTATTGTCACACTGATGGTCGCCACGCAGCGGGCGACGTTTCCCTCCAGCTACATCACCCTCTTCGTCAGCGCTACCCTCGCTATGGCTGCATCCTGGGCCGTACTTATCCACACGCATGGTCTCAGCCAATTGCTCGGCGAGCGTGGGGCTCTCATACTTGCCAAGCTGATGGGCATAGTTGTGACAGCCATTGGCACGCATTTCATCTTGCAGGGGCTGCTCGACTTCTGGGAACAGGCCGGTCTGGCCCCCGGATAGTGCCTGATGCCGCAAGGTTACACAACCGGAGATTCGCACCGTCTCTGCCTGAGGGTATGGCCGAATGCAGCCACACTGGCCCTCACCACCTCAGAAGTGCATAGACGTACGCAAGGCAGCAATGACAGGGAGTGATCTGGACATGGACTTGATGATAAGAATCCTGCTCGTAGGCGCCTTGGTGACTGTCGCCATTTACTGTGCGGCCCAGGATGCCAGGGCCCCCGCGCCCAGGGACCATGGCGTCGCTGCTCCGGCCCAGGAAAGTCGCGGAGTCGTCGCCTGCAGGGCCGGTAACGGCCCCAATGATAACGATCACTACCTCGTGCTCGGCAACGCGATGGACTTCTTGCTCGTCACCGACATTGACACCGAGGAGACCACGCAGTTCTTCATGCCCGAGGGCGTACCCGGCTCGTATCCTTACGGCTCGATCATGGCGAGCAACAACAAGTTCTACATCTGCCATGGCCGGACGTTCATGGAGTTCGATCCCACGGCCCGCGAGTGGACCTTCCACGCCGTGCCGGAGGGCAGAGATAGCGCCTATATCGGCTTCACCGAGGGACCCGATGGCCTTATCTGGTGCGGCGGCTGTCCCCACACCAGACTCGTATCATTCAACCCCGAGACTCGCGAACTGAAGGACCATGGCCAAATGGACAAGGCCGAGCAATACCTCAACACCCTTGCCGTAGATAGCTCTGGGTGGGTCTATGGCGGGATCGGCACGGCCAGGTGTAACATCGTCGCCTGCAACCCGGCGACCGACGAGATGACGCAGATGATTGCCGAGGACCAGCGCGTCCACGGCTCCGGCAGCGTCTATCCCGGCCAGGACGGCAAGGTTTACGGCACCGCCAACGGTCGCCACTACCGACTCTTTGAGGGTAAGGCCGATCCGATTGAGAAGGCCGATGCAGCAGCAGCGAAATCCGTCGGCAACATCGGCTGGGGCAACACTCAATTCAGCCTCCCTGACGGTCGCAGAATAGCCGCCTACTCGATGCCTGATCGCTACCTCAAGGTTTACAACCCCGAAACTAAGGAAACCAAGACTATCACCTTCGACTACAAGAGCATCGGGGCATCCATTACCAGTCTCGCCGCCGGACCTGACGGCAATGTCCACGGCTCCTCATGCCACCCGATGCACTATTTCACTTACGCCCCGGCAACGGACTCAATTACCGACCACGGCGGCGTACCTGCCATCGGCGGCGGCAACTTCTGCGCCATTACCAGTCAGGGCGACTTCATCATAGGAGCCGAGTATGCAGGCGGCAGGCTTTGGCTTTGCGACCCCGCAAAGCCCTGGAACCCGACAGGTGACGGCGTCCGGTTTGGCATGTCCTCGGAGAAGCTGCTGGCAGCAGGCGAAATGGAAGACGGCCGGGTCGTCCATTACGATCCCGATAATACCACCCAGATCCGAGGCAATAAGATTGGCAGCGAGGCCCATTTCAAACTCGACGCACCGACTGACGGTAACTACTACTTCTACATTATTCCGTACGAGTGCCCGCTCTATTGCACGGCGCAGTTCCTCTTCGACGGCAAGGAAATCGGTGCGCCCTACATGGCCACCAGCCCGACGTACCAGGTCGGCAAAATGCAGAGCTTTGGGCCGCTGGATCTGAAGGCCGGAGAACACCGTCTCACCGTCAAGCTCGTCGACTCTGAAAGCACCTTTGAGAAGTACCGCACCACCCATTTGTGGTTTGGGATCGCGGCACTCGAGTTCGGCCAGGCACAACTGGACGCCACCACAATCGGCTATGTGCGCAATCCGCGTGTCCTCGCCCAGTGGTCTCGGGACATCTGCCGGCCCCGCACTGCCCTGGCCCATCCCGACGGCAAGACCGTCATGATGGCCGGCTTTGCCGGTTACGGTCTTTGCGGCGGTGGCATCGGCATGTACGACCTCGCCGCCAACGAGGAGCTACTACTCACTGCCGAGAAGGATCTGCTCCCCGGCCACAGCACGATTACACTTGTGGCTTTGCCCAACGGTGACCTCGTCGGCGGCACCTCGGTCGGCGCGCCCGGCGGCGGACATACTACCGCCACCGAAGGTGAAATCTACATCCTCGACTGGGAAACCAAGAAAGTCACCTTCAGGATGGCGCCCGTCGCCGGTGACGGCAACATCGTCAGCCTCGCCGTCGGCCCCAAGGGTCTCGTCTATGGCATGTCCGCCGGTGCCGGCTTCTTCGTCTTCGATCCCGACAAGAGGGAGATAACCTACACGGACAGCCTCGCTGCATATGGCGGTCCGGTGCGTCATGCCCTTCATGTCGGTCCGGACGGCAAGCTCTACGCGCTGATGAATAAGGCCATCGCTCGCATAGACCTTGAGACCTTCGCGCACGAGAAGCTCACCGACGCGAGCATCACCGCCGGTGGAGCTCTTCTCAACGGTGTCCTCTACTGGGCAGCCGACACGCGCTTCTGGAGCTACGACGTGCCCGACCTCGACTAAGCGCAATAGGCGGTATGGGCGGGGTATGTGCCACTGATGTGCCCTGCTGCCCGCGTGAGCATGACATGACCAGAGCCGTCGCACTCACTTCAGCGGTAGTCGTCTGCGCGCTGCTCGCACCACGTGCATCGCTATCTCAACATGGCCACATCCAACTGACGCTTGCTGCCGACCAGGTGCGCTACCACCTCGACGGCTTCGGCGGCAATTACTGCTTCGGCCTCGACGCCCCGGCGACTTTCTATACTCTCGACAACCTCCACATTGCCTGGGCGCGCACCGAAATGCGTCTCGCCGACTGGGAGCCTGACAACGACAATGCCTCACCCACGGAGCCGGACCTGGACTACTATGACGACCGCGACGTCCCCGGCTCCAAGCTCCGCAGCGAGTTCCTCATTGCCAAACGCCTTCAGGACATGGGCATCCCCTACGTTGCCAGCGTCTGGTGGCTTCCCGAATGGCTGTACGCCGAGCCGGGCAAGCCGCGCAATACTCACCGCCGCCGCATTGAGCCCGACAAGTGGCCGGAATTGCTCGAGTGTATCGGCTCCTACCTGCTTCACGCCAAGAGCCGCTACGGCGTCGAGCCGGACCTGTTCTCATTCAACGAGCCCAATATCGGCGTGATGGTGCTGCTTTCCGCCGAGGAACACCGCGACGCCATCAAGCGCATCGGAGCGCATCTTCGCAGTCTCGGCCTCAAGACGAAGATGCTGCTGGCGGATGCCACCGGCCCGCGCGGCACCCATACCTACGCTCTCCCAACCACCCGTGATCCTGACGCCATGCAATATGTCGGCGCTATCGGCTTTCATAGCTGGGGCGGAGGCGAGCCCGAGCACTATGCCGCCTGGGCCGATCTCGCGCAGAGCCTCCAGCTGCCTCTCCTCGTCACGGAGTTGGGCATGGATCCTTTCGCCTGGAAGACCGGGGCGTTCGACTCCTTCGACTATGCCCTGCGCGAGCTCCGCATGTACCAGGAGCTGCTCCTCTACGCATGTCCCCAAGCTACTATGCAATGGCAGTTCACCTCCGACTACGCCATCGTCAAAGAAGAGAAGCTCGCTGACGGCCGTATACAGCTCCTGCCGACGACCCGCTTTCATTTCATCAAGCACTTTTGCAATCTCACGCCGCATGGAGCCACCGCGCTGCCGACGACCTCGTCTCATCCCGATGTCCTCTTTACTGCCTTCGCCGCCACGCACGAGGGCTGCAGACGCTACACGCTGCACATCGCCAACTTCGGTGGGCGGCAGGACGCGACTATCTCCGGTATTCCTGCAGACGTCGCGAAATTTCGCGCCATCCAGACAGGTCAATACGAGGGCTTCAGAGAACTCCAAGCTGTGCATGCCCATGAGCGAACCATTCATCTGCAACTGGCCGCCCGCTCACTCATCACACTGACAACCATGCCGGCACAGGGCAACTCAGCCTGGTGACACATGTCAGCAACAAGTTTTCATCACCGAAAGGGTGAACCCAATATGACAATGACCTCACAGCCAAACTTATTCGCATCAGTTCTGACTTGCTTCCTCGCTGTGGCTGTCTTCGCGCAGGAGGCCAAGCTCGACGAGAGATTCACTGACCACGGTGTGCCGGTTCCGTTGGCCGAATGTCGCGGTGTTTACGGCGCCCAGGATGACAACGGTCACGGTCTGGTCATTGCCGGAAGTCTCGACCTGTCCCCCAGCGGCTGGATACTCGTGACCGACATTGACACCGGCCAAACAGAGCAAATCTATACGCCTGAGGGCATCCCCAATTCACCGCCCTATGGCTCTCTGGTAGCCAGCAATGGCAAGTTCTACACGAGTCAGGGCGGCATATTTCTCGAATTCGACCCATCTTCCCGCCAATGGACATTTCACGGCCGCGCACCCGGTGTTTCCGCAGTGATGACTATCGCCGAAGCCCCCGATGGCACGATCTGGGCGGGCGGTGTCTATCACGCTAATCTCACCTCCTTTGACCCAAAGACGCGCGAGATTAAAGACCACGGTAGCATGGATGACCAGAGGTACCTGTCCTACCTCGGCTTTGATGACGCCGGCTGGGTCTATTGCGGCATTGGAACCGCCAAGTGCAACATCATCGCCTACCACTCCGAGACCGGCGAGAAGCGCCAGCTCATCCCGGAGGAGCAGCGTAAGGTCGAGAGTGGGCGTGTCTGGAGAGGCGCCGACGGTAAGCTCTACGGCACCGCTCCACTCAAGGACGGCACCGTTTACTACCTCCTCGACAACGGCGCAAAGACCCTTGTTGATAAAGCCGACCTGCCAGCCCTCGCCGTACCCAGAGGCACCAAACCGCAACTCCCCGATGGTCGCATAGTCAACACCTTCGACATGCTCGAGAAGTACATGGAGATCTATGACCCCGCAACCGGACTCACCAGGCGTCTTCAATTTGACTACGAGTCCGAGGGTAGCATGATACGGGTTCTTACCCAAGGCCCTGACGGCAAGGTTTATGCCAACTCATCTCACCCTTCCCGCTTCATCTCCTACGATCCGGCGACGGACGAGCTTAACTACTACCCCGGCGCTCTCGCGCTCAAGGGCATGGACACTCAGGGCAAGTACGTCTTCGGCGGCATGTACACAGGCGGTAGCCTCCACGTATTCGACACCACTAAGCCGGTCAATCTGAAGCCGCAGCCACAGAGCATCGTGGGCGGCATCCCAGCCGAGGAGCTGCTCAAACTGGGCAAGACTGATACCGGCGAGCTCATCTATCTCGAGGACCGCGATGCCCTGCTGTGGAAGGCCGATGCCTACGACAAGCGCGCTGATTTCACCCTCACCGCGCCCGCAGACGGCCAATACTACCTCTATGTCTCCTACTATCGCGCACCCGGCTATACCTGGCTGCAGTTCTATATGGGGGATGAGAAGATCGGCGAGCAGCTCGACTGCAAGGGCCACAGCCTCAGCCTGGCGCCGGTACTGGTCGCCGGGCCGCTCGAGCTCAAGGCTGGCGAGCACGTCTTCTCCCTCCGCAATGTAAAGGGCCGCCACGCCGCACATCCGCACCTGTGCCTCAAGACGCTGCTGCTGAGCCAGCAGCCACCCGACGAAGTTATAGCCGAACCCGAGGAGATGAACCCCCGCTGTGTGATTGAACATTCCAGGCCCGACCTCAATCTCCCCTGGGGAGCTTTCGCCCATCCCGATGGCAAGCATATCATCATAGCCGGACTACCTGGCTATGGTCGCGTCGGCGGTGGTATGGACATCTACCATCTCGAAACCGGCGAGACCCTCAAGTTCACTCATGAGGACCTCATCGAGTACCACAGCACTATCCCGATGCAGGCGCTCCCTAACGGTGACCTCATCGCCGGAACCACCGTCTCCGGTACCCATGGCGGCAAAGCGGTTGACAAGGACGCCGTCATCTACGTCCTGGACTGGCCGACCAAGAAGGTGGAATGGAAGGTTGTGCCAATACCCGGCATGTCCGCCATTAGCCGGATGAAGATGGGCCCGGACGGCAAGCTCTACTGCATGGGCTCCGATGCCGTGTTCTTCGTTTTCGA
>CAZCJS010000012.1:0-32052 GCA_964498775.1 uncultured Armatimonadia bacterium | reverse complement strand
TTGGAAACCTTTGCGGCGAGTATATTGGTCATGTTCCCATGCATCAGGTACGCGGCTATCTCGACGCGCACAGGGATATAGGCTCGGTCCATGCGTTTCTCTACCGCCACCGGATAGCCATTGACATACACCTCGTAGCTGTCATCACCCAGAACCTGCAGCACTGCACTGGTGATTGCACCGTAGGCGGCGAATTGTGTTTTGAAGTATGCTGCTGAGTATTCCGGCATTCCGCCCTGCGGCTGGATGGTGGGGTAGCCTACGCCCTCCCATTCCAGATTAAGTGCTGGTTCGGCGAGCTTCCAGCCGGAGGCAGCACCGTGCGGGAGCAGTGGAGGTATCGTCCATGCCGGTGCCCGTGCTTGCGCCCTCTGCAAGAGCGTCTCGCGCCGCTCCAGCGTATCTTTGGCGTACCACTGCAGCGTGTGCGGCGGCCATGTCAGCTCGGCCTCTCCCATGACCAGCAGGCCATAGTTGTTATGTCCGCGTATTACCGCGATGGCCAGCCAGTTGGTACCTCTGCGCACCCGGTCGGTAACGTCCAGTGTGGTCAGAGTGCCCGGCTGATCTATCTTGACCAGCCGCTTGCCGTTGAGATAAACCACGGTGGCCTCTGCATGGCTGCAAAAGCGGAGAGTGGCAGCCTGGATTTGCCCGTCGAGCGTAAACCAGCGGCGAAAGTAGATTGCCTTGTCGGGCTGGACATGGTGCGCGGCCCAGATGAAGGGCCAGCGGTACTGGTCCTGCGGCTCAATGCCGTCTGGATAGGGAGCCGGAGTACCGACAGATACCGGTTTCCACAACCCCGGCTCAGGCGCATCGTGCGGCTCGGTCCAGTGCTCGCTGGGAGTGGTGGTGTATTCCCACTGCTCCATTGTGCCGGGAGCAAGCCGTTGATAAGTCAGTTCTGAGGCGCGGGTTGTTGCCATGGCAGCCATGCACAAGACAGACAACACGATTAGGATGGGCTTATTCAGCATAGTATTCGCCCCTGGAGTCCGTTTGGTAGATGGTACAACCATCGGCAGCGACGGACGTTTACCGGCCACTGTGGTCGGCCGGCGCGGCTTGGGCTAGGCCCATAGGTCGAGATCGTGAGCCACCTTGGCGTGTTCGACGAGGAACTTCCGTCGCCGGACTACGTCGTCACCCAGCAGCGTACTGATGACCTTGTCGGCCTCCTCAGCTTGCTCGACAGTGACCTGGCGCAGGACGCGGTGTTCGGGATCCATTGTCGTATCCGCCAAGTCGTCGGCATCCATCTCCGACAGGCCCTTGAAGCGGTTGACGGTCACGTCGCGATTTCCGAGGCGTTCGAGGAGGGCTTGGAGTTCCGCTTCGTCGAGTGCGTAGTAGGTATCGCCCTTGGCCTTGACGCGGAAGAGCGGCGACTGGGCGACATAGACGCAACCCTTGTGCAGGAGCGGCTGCATATAGCGGAAGAAAAAGGTCAGTAACAACGCGCTTATGTGGGAGCCGTCAATGTCAGCATCCGCCATGATGATGATGCGGTGGTAGCGGAGCTTGTCGAGGTCGAACTTGCTGGAGGCTTCAGCATCGCCATTTGAACCGTTTTCACCGTTCTCTCCGTTGGTGGAGAAGCCGGCACCCAGCGCAGTAATGAGGGACATGATTTCTTCGTTGTCGAGTACCTTATCGAGGCGAGACTTCTCAACATTGATGGTGACACCGCGCAACGGAAGAATAGCCTGGTATCTACTATCGCGGGCCTGCTTGGCGTTGCCGCCGGCGGAATTGCCCTCGACGATGAAGAGCTCGCACTCTTCCGGAGTGCGGCTGGCGCAGTCGGTGAGCTTGCCGGGCATCCCAGCAGAGGAAAGTGCGGTTTTTCGCGTGGCCTCGGCAGCTCGCCGGGCAGCGTCCTGGGCCCTGGCGGCCGTTGTCGCCTTGGCAATGATGCGCTTGGCGACGCGGGGATTCTCCTCGAGGAAATCGCGCAGGCCCTCCCCAACGATCGAGTTGACGAGGCCCTCGACCTCGGAATTGCCGAGTTTCGTCTTCGTCTGGCCCTCGAACTGTGGGTTGACGATTTTGAGATTGATGACGGCGGTCATGCCTTCGCGGACTTCGTTGCCGGTGAAGTTGCGTTCTTTCTCTTTGCGCATGGCCTGATCGAAGGCATACGCGTTGATAGTACGTGTCACGGCGGTTTTGAAACCGGACAGATGGGTGCCGCCCTCGATGGTGTGGATCGAGTTGACGTAGCTGACGATATTCTCGTAGATGCCCTGGGTGTGAATGATAGCGATCTCGACGTCAATGTCCTCGCGCTCGCGGCGGAAATAGATCGGCTTGTGGAGAGGCTCCTTGCCCTCTGCAAGGGCGCATACGTAAGCCTTGATGCCGCCCTTTTCGAGCCACTTGTCTTCGCGTCTTTGGCCGGGCCGCTCGTCCTTAAGGGTAATCGTTACGCCGCCGGCGAGGTATGCGAGTTCTCGGAGGCGAGCCGCGATCGTGTCGTAGTCGAACTCGGTTATATCGAATATCTCAGGGTCGGGGAGGAAGCGGGTGTGGTTGCCCTGGCCCTTGCATTTCTGGCCCTTCTTCACCTTGTCACGGGGGATGCCGGCATCGTAAGCCTGATAGTACCTGTAGCCGTCACGGCAGACCTCGACTTCGCACCACTGAGAGAGAGCGTTGGTGCAGGAGACGCCGACGCCGTGAAGACCGCCGGAGACCTTGTAGCCTCCGCCTTCGAACTTGCCGCCTGCGTGGAGCGTGGTCATGACCACTTCAAGAGCCGAGCGCTTCTCGGTGGGGTGGATGTCAACGGGGATGCCGCGGCCGTTATCGGCCACTGAGATGGAACCGTCCGCCATAATAATTACATCAATGCGATCACATTCCCCGGCGAACGCCTCATCAACGCTGTTATCCACTACTTCGAAGACGATGTGGTGAAGGCCGAGCTTGCCGGTGGAGCCGATGTACATGGCCGGCCGCCGCCTGACGCCTTCAAGACCTTTGAGTACTTTTATCTGTGCTGCATTGTAGGAGTTCTTCTTCTGCGCCATCTATGGCTGCTCCTTATCTGTAAATACGGACCTGACTCGCTAGTTCCGCCTCCATATCGAGAGATGGTGTAGGGCATACTTGCGGCGGTCAATACCGGTATGCGCAGGCAGCATAGGCCCACGGTCTCACGGTCTATTGGGCTACAGGATAGGTCTTGAGAGCTAACGCTTTATCGCTGATGACGGGCCATTCCTTGCGAGGAAAACGCGATTTCACCTGTGATTTTATTGTATCTGATTCAGGCCCGCAAGTCAAGGCAATTCGACAGGTCGGCAAGCAATTATCTTGTCAGCAATGTTAATGTTTAGCCCAGCTTAGTTGTACAAAAGTATGACGAATCCAGAATATGTTACAGCACAGAATCCTGGTCTTGCGTGGGAGCGTGTACGACCGTCGCCAGAGCGTCTTTCGGGCTTCAGAATCAGGGCGTTGGGGAATTCGTGGATAGTCGGAGGTATCCGCTCCACGTACGGCGAATATCGCCCGGATAACGGCCTTGGGGGCCGCTGCATGCTCTCATAGATGGCTTCCAAGCTATGTTCTGGAGGGACCGAAAGGAAGTGTGGCGATGTTTGGCAGTGATGAGATAATTCGGGTAGGTATGATCGGCTGTGGAAGCAATGCTCGCGGACATATGAGGCGTCTGCTGGACATCGAGGGTGTCGAGATCGTGGCCATCTGCGACCCCGACGATGCGGCAGTTACGGCGGCAGGCGAGGTCAGCGCCGATATCGCCAAGGCTCGGGTGTTTGGGGATTACCGCGAGATGCTGGCGGATGTAGAAATGGATGCCGTCGAGATATCCACTCCCCACACGCTCCACTACGAGCAGATTATCGCGTCTCTGGCTGCGGGTCTGCATGTGCTGTGCGAGAAACCGATGGTATGTAGGAGTGCCGATGCGCGAGCGGTACTTGACAAGGTGGAGGAAACGGGACTGACGCTGGGGGTGTCGTATCAGCGACATGGTCTGGCTCCGTATCGGTATTGTCGAGAAGCAATCACCTCGGGCGCAGCAGGCAATTGCCATTTCGTCAGTTGTGTGCAATCCCAGAACTGGTACAGGAAACAAGTTGGGGACGGGACGTGGCGTTCGCAGATGAAATGGTCAGGTGGTGGACAGCTAAATGACTCAGGCAGCCATCTGCTGGACATTGTCTTGTGGATGACGGAGCTAAGCCCGGTCGAGGTCTTCGCATTTCAGGACAATATGGGTTCCGAGGTGGATATTCTCTCAGCGATATCGGTCAAGTTTGAGAACAATGCGCTGTGCAACTTAGCCGTGGTCGGGCATGCGGTCAACTTCTACGAGGAAATCGTGTTGTATTGCGAGAACGCCACGATGGTTATCGCCGGTGATGAGGTTTGGCGTTGGGAGGATGAAGTGAAAGAGGTGATCAGCAGCGACCAGCTGGGGTCCAGTCCGAGCCCCGACGCGAATTTCATAGGGGCCCTGCGCGGAGAGGAAGAAATCCAGGCATCGCCGGACTGTGCTCTCGAGGTAGCCCGGCTCAGTGAAGCGGTGTGGGAATCGGCTGCGAGTGGCAGGCCGGTGGCGACAACGTGACGGGTGTTAGCACTCGGGAGATGTGCGAGTAGGGTCGTATTGGGCGGAAATGGCATTTGACTTTGCAAGAGCTGTCCTTTACTCGACTGGCGCTTTCTTGACACTTACAACGGGCTTACTATATAATCCAAAAGTAGAATGACTTCTTACGTAACTTACTCCAAGGCGTAGTTGTGAATCTGAGAGTTTATTGTGGAGGCATGCTGTCAATGGCGGTTGAACCAGGAGCCATCTTGGAAGGCACGGTAGAGAAGCTCTTAGACTACGGCGTTATTGTGAGCTTGCCCGAGGGCGAGTCAGGGCTGGTACATATTTCTGAGGTCGCCGACGAGTATGTGCAGACCATTTCTGACTACTTCCGGGAGGGTGACGACGTAAGAGTAAAGGTACTGGCCGAGAAGGAGAAGGGGCGGTATGAGTTGTCTGCCAAGCAGGCAGAGCCGCGCAAGCCAGTGCATGCCGGCAGCAGCGGGCCGGTCACATCAGATGCCGCACAACCCTTCGAGGATAAGCTGTCGGACTTCATGAAACGCAGTTCCCAGCGGATCAACGAGTTGCGCCGCAGCAGAGACAACCGGCGCAAGCGAGGTCGTTGATGCAGCTGGGGGCAATCCGCCATAGCTCAATGTAGCGGTTTGTGCTGCTTCAGCATAGCAGCTATGTCTGCACCAGTTGTTGCAGCCTGCGGCGGGCTAGCTTTGCGACCCCTTGGCCAGTCGCATGGGAGTCGCTATTGCACCGACTGCATCGGGCGCGGGGAGGATTTGCAGGATGGCTGGTGACGCCATGCCCGACGATCCAGAGCAGCTTCGGAAGGAACTTGAGCGCTACAGGCTGGTTGTTACGGAACTGCAGGCCAAGATTTCGGTTCTGGAGGAAGACCTTAGCACTGCCGCCACCATGGCGGAAGTGCCAGCAGTTGTCGTTACTCAGCCCGAACTCCGCCAGACCCTCTCCCGGCTTATCTCCAAGATCGCCATGATTCTGCAGGCTGAGAAGGTGCTGATCATGCTGTACCAGGCGGAGGCCGGGGAGTTGACTGTTCTGCAGCCGGCGCTCGGCATCACCGAGGAACAGGCGATCGAGGTCCGGCTGAGGCCGGATGATGACGGCGTTTCAGGGCTTGTATTCCAAACTGGTGATTCGGTTCTCTACAATGATGCTATTAACGACGAACGGACTGATAAGAGGATAGTTTCAGCGCTGCGGGTGCGGAACGGCGTCTGTGTGCCGCTGGGTATTCAGCAGCGCGATGACGAAGAGCGAGTGACCGGCACGCGAACGATTGGCGTACTGCATGTCATCAACAAGCGGTTTGAGCAGGAATTCAACGGTGACGACCTGCGTCTGGCCGAGATGCTTGGCGATCAGGCGGCAGCAGTCATCTCGAATGCTCAACTCTATATTGAGCTTACAGAGAAGAAGGAACGCCTTGAGGACGCATTTGAGAGTATCAATGTCGGGGTGATAGTTGTCAGCAATAATGGGGCTCTGCAGTTGATGAATCCGGCGGCGCGGCGGATGTTGGGTTTCGAGGACGAGAATGTGCTCAACAGACCACTTGAGCAGGTTATCAAGACGCAAGAGATACTCAGCCTGTTCGACACCGCCATGGAGATCGGGGAGGAAACAAGCAAGGAGATCATCGGCCCCGGAGACGGGCGCACATACCAGAGTCAAGTCACTCTGATGTCTTCGCACGAAGATGAGGCGCCGTCAATAGTGGCGATTTTCAATGATGTCACCGAGATACGTCACATCGAGCGGATGAAAAGCACTTTTGTTTCCACCGTATCGCACGAATTGCGGACACCACTCACATCCATCAAGGGGTTCATCACCACTCTGATGGATGACAGTGATGACATGTACGACTGCGAGACGCGACAGGAGTTTTACGGGATCATCAATGCAGAGTGCGACCGCCTGACTACGCTTATTACGGACTTGCTGAATGTCTCACGTATCGAGGCCGGGCGGGGCGTCGAGCTCCATCTTGGCGAAGTGGATATGAATGAAGTGGTGAACAATTTAACCGCCCTTCAGCAAGCCAACACTACGGAGCATAACATCACATCTGAACTGCCTGAGAATTTCCCCGTTATCATAGCTGACCTCGACAAGGTAACTCAGATACTGGAGAACATCGTGAGCAATGCAGTGCGCTACTCGCCTGAGGGTGGCAACGTTGTGATCACCGGGGAAGACGAGGGCGACACGATCAGAGTCAACATCAGCGACGAGGGTCTGGGGATTCCGGAAGCGCACCGCGATAAGATTTTCCAGCGGTTCCACGTGATAGACGATGAGAGTGAACACGGAGCTGTGAAGGGTGCAGGTATCGGCCTCTATCTCGTACAGCATCTTGCCCGCTGCCACGGCGACAAAGCATCAGTGTGGCTCGATCAAAGCGAGGTAGGCAAGGGTTCTACGTTCAGCTTCCGGCTGCCCAAAGAGCCGCAGCCGGACTCCGGCGCCCAATAGCAGAAGGCGAATTTCTGTTACCCCGCCTCGAGCGTCGGTAGATGCCGGCGTCTAGTTGCGTTGAGCATCGTGCGTGGTTTGCAGACACGCGAGTTCACTTACCAGCAAATGGCCTCGTGTTGCCCGGGGCCGTTTTTTCGGTGATAGCCGGGGCATCACAACTCACTGCATGGTAAAGACGTTGCGCTGAAGCGTGGCACCGAGCGGCCATGAGAAGTGCTGAAAGTGACGGCCGAGGCTCGCTCAAGGCAGGGCCGTGGGGACGGGAATTCCAATGAAGATAGCAATAGGCTTCGATCATGGCGGCGTTGCTTTACGCCAGGCCGTTATAGAGGTATTGGACGACCTGGGGCACGATGTGGTTGATTTCGGCACAGATAATAGTGCTTCGGTTGACTACGCCGATTATGCCAATAACGTAGCCGAGGCGGTAGTTTCAGGCGAGTGTGAACGCGGCATACTGGCCTGTGGTACAGGTATAGGTATGTCTATCGGGGCGAACAAGGTGAGAGGATGTTATGCGGCCTTGCTGAGCGACTGCTTCAGTGCGCGGATGGCGGGCGAGCACAATGCGGCTAATGTTGCCTGTCTCGGAGGCCGGACCATCGGAACAGAACTAGCCAAGGCCATTATCGAGAGTTATCTGGATGCCCAGGCCGACCGCGCTGAACGACACCAGCGGCGACGCGACAAGGTCTGCAGCATCGAGGCCGGCTCCGCTGCGCGCAGCGATGGTTGAGTTGCTTGCCACTGTGTGTTCGGACTCTGTGGGCAGCAGCTGGTGAGATGGGCGTCCCCCCGCGACTTTAGATAGCACCGGAGCGCCGGATGTCAGAGCATCAAGGGGAGAAATCACTGAGCGACGATCGTCCCTCGTGGGATGATTACTTCATGGAGATAACCCGCGTTGTTGCACGGCGTTCGACATGCCTGCGACGGCACGTCGGGGCTGTTCTTGTCCGCGACCGACGCATCCTGACCACGGGCTACAACGGTCCACCCAAAGGGCTGGCCCACTGCGGGGAGCTTGGGGGCTGCTACCGGGAGAAGCTGGGCATCCCCTCCGGACAGCGTCAGGAAATCTGCCGTGCCGTTCATGCGGAGCAGAATGCTATCGTGCAAGCAGCAGTGCATGGCGTCGCGCTGGAAAATGTGACATGCTACTGTACTGCCCAGCCGTGCATAACGTGCGCTAAGATGCTCATCAACGCGAATGTTGTGCGGATTGTATATGAGCACGAGTACCCTGACGAGATAGCACGGGCAATGCTAACAGAAGCCGGCGTCGAACTCACGCGTTACCAATCACCCGAGGAGCGAAATAGCCAATAGTGACGCAGCCTGTATCGTACATCTACGCTCTGTGCGGGGCCCTGCTGATAGCGCTGGCGCTGACGCCGGTGATGACCTGGCTGGCCCCGCGTATCGGGGCAGTGGATGAACCGGGCAAGAGGCGTGTCCACGCAAAGGTCACTCCTACCGCGGGCGGGCTGGCCATTTTCATTGCTTTCTGGGTGCCCACTGTTGTCGCCAACCGGCCTCTAGACACGACATTCGTTGGCATATTCGTGGGTTCAGCCATCCTTCTGGTCATCTGCCTGATTGACGACATCATCGGTTTGCCGCCGTTGCCACGGCTGGGTGGACAAGTGCTCGTTGCCATATTCACTTACGCCTGGGGTGTGCAGATCAGCGGCCTGAGCAACCCACTGTCGGTGTTCGGCGAGTATCACTACCTCGCGCTGGGCTGGCTTTCCGGCCCTTTGACAGTGCTCTGGATCGTACTCGTCGTCAACGCGATGAACTGGCTGGACGGGCTCGATGGATTGGCTGCCGGGGTGAGCGGGATCGCGGCACTGACCCTGGGCTTTATGGCCTGGCAAAGTGATTTGGGTTTCGTCGGGATGGCGACATTCGCGTTGGCCGGAGCGTGTCTGGGGTTCCTACCATATAATTTCAACCCGGCGCGCATTTTCATGGGAGATACCGGTGCGATGTTCCTGGGCTATATGCTGGCGACCCTGGCGATTGCCGGGACCTTCAAGGTTCCCACAGTGGTTGCCGTATTTGCACCGTTTCTGGTCCTGGGTGTGCCCATCTTTGACTCGATAAGCACGATCCTGAAGCGGCTGAGCCAGGGCAACTCAATCTACGTGGCCGACAAGCAGCATCTGCATCACCGGCTGTTGGCCCGGGGGCTGAGCACGCGCCAGGCCGTGCTAGTTATGTACGGTCTCAGCACTGTGCTGTGTCTGGTGGCAATCATACTGTGGATAAACTCGTGAGACGGCATATATGTCTGGTGTATGGTACACGGCCTGAGGCAATCAAGCTAGCGCCAGTGCATAGGGAGTTGCGCGCGCGTTCGGCCAAGTTCCGCACCACTGTCGTGGTTACAGCACAACATCGCCAACTGCTAGACCAGGTGCTGGCGGTCTTCGGCATCAAGCCGGATGTGGACCTCGACATCATGGAGCATGGGCAGAGCCTGGCTCAGATTACCTGCCGGGCACTGCAAGCGCTCCAGGAGACACTGCGAGACCTCGGGCCCGATATGGTGCTCGTGCAGGGGGACACGACCACCGTGTTTGCGGGCGCACTGGCGGCGTTCTACGAGAGCATCTCCGTGGGCCATGTTGAGGCCGGGTTGCGTAGCGGCAACAAGTTCTCCCCCTATCCGGAGGAGATCAATCGGCGAATGACTGGTGTGCTGGCCGATCTGCATTTCGCACCCACCCAAGATGCGAAGCACAAGTTGCTGGCCGAGAGCATCGCGTCGGACAGCATCTTTGTCACCGGCAACACGGTCATTGATGCTTTACGTACCATTGCAGGGAGTTCAGGAGATGTCCCTAAACTCACAGCTCAACTGCTTGACCGGGTGGAGGAGAAGCTGGTGCTGGTGACAGTCCATCGCCGGGAGAATCTCGGCGTGGGTCTGACGGCGATCTGCAGCGCGCTGGAGCAGTTAGCGGCTAAGTTCGAAGATGTGAGCATAATCTGGCCGCTGCACCCGAACCCGGCGGTACAGGATGCGGCAGGGGAGTTGTTGGGTGGCAAGCAGCGGATTGTGCTCTGTGAACCGCTGGATTATTTTGAGTTCGTGCCACTGCTGAGCCGCGCGGACCTGATTATCACCGATTCCGGCGGCATCCAGGAGGAGGCTTCGGCGCTCGGTATCCCCGTGCTGGTCACGCGCGACACGACTGAGCGGCCCGAAGGTGTTGATGCGGGTGTCGCCCGCCTCGTTGGTGTGGGGACCGATGCCATCGTAGAGAACGCCACGGAACTTCTTACCAATCCGTCGGCCTACGCGCGCATGAGCCGGCAAGTGTGTCCATATGGCGATGGGCTGGCTGCCGAACGCATCTGCGACGCTCTCGAATATCATTTCGGCATGGCCGAGCAACGGCCACCGGATTTTGACTGGACGGAGAGTTGAGACCGCCGGAAATCGGCGCAGAGGTTACGCACACAAGGTCCGTTTGAAGGACACTCATGAGTCTGCTGCAAGCTATAGTCCTGGCCATCGTGCAGGGAGCGACTGAGTTCCTCCCTGTGTCAAGTTCCGGCCATCTCGTGCTCGTGCCGGCGTACCTGGGCTGGGATTTGGATCCACAGTCATACAAACACTTCATTGTCGTAGTGCACTTTGGCACGCTACTGGCAGTTGTGATATATTACCGGAGGGAGCTGTGGGAGATCGTACAGGCTTTCCTGAAGAGACGCCCGTCTGGTGATAGTTCGGGAACGCTCGGCAAGACTGACGGCCGTCATCTTTTGTGGCTGATCGCGCTTGCCACGGTGCCTGCAGTTGTCTTCGGACTGTGGCTGAACGACTTCTTTGACCAATTGCTCCGACCGCTGCCGGTGGGTGTGTCTTTACTGGTGACTGCATTCATGCTCTACGCCGCTGATCGGACGCAGGGGGACAGGGAGCCCGGACAAATTAGCTTGCTGGATGGTTTTTTAATCGGCCTCGGGCAGGCATTGGCCATTATGCCGGGAATATCACGGTCGGGAGCGAGCATCACGGCGGGGCAGTGGCGCGGCCTCAATCGGCAGTGGGCCGCCAAGTTTGCCTTTCTGATGTCAATACCGCCGATCGCCGGTGCGTTTGCGCTTGACTTCGGAAATCTATTCGCCGGCGGTGACTACGCAGCCCAAGTGCCGTCGTGCATTGCCGGCCTGATTGTGGCAGCGGGGGTCGGCTATCTGGCCATATATCTCGTAATCCGCTCCGTGGAACAAGGACGACTTTTCGTACGTTTCGGAACATACTGCCTGGCAGTTGGTGTTGTCAGCATCGCAGCCAATTTTGCCGGCTGGATATAGCCATACCGAGCAACTCAAATAATGTTGTCGCCCGGTACGCCGACTGGGTCGCGGGCCGGACGAACCCGACGGGAGGAGATTTTCGTGCACGAAAGTATGCAACAACATATGTCGTCGTTCGACCAGACTGTCTTGTACGTGATATTTGCCTGCGGCGTAATCGGCATTCTGTATGCACTGCATCTGCGCAAGCAGGTGTTGGCTGCCGATCAGGGCACCGATAGCATGAAACAGATCGCAGGACAAATCCAGGAGGGCGCCCACGCGTATCTCGGACGTCAATTCCGCACGGTGGCCGGCCTCGTTGTATTCCTGTTTGTCGTTTTGGTGGTTAGCGGCATTGCCGCCGGCTGGGACATCGCCATCGCTCGTGGATTGGCCTTTGTTCTCGGCTGTTTCTGCTCCGCATTCGCCGGCTACGTGGGGATGACGCTTGCCGTTCAGGCAAATGTCCGCTGCGCCAATGCCTCGCGCACCAGCCTTGCCGAGGGCATGCTCATTGCCTTCCGGACTGGCGGGGTGGCGGGCATGTTCACTGTCACCATGGGGCTTCTCGGGGCGACGCTGATCTTTATGATCTTCTACGAGAGGGCTACCGAAGTGCTACTCGGCTTCGGGTTTGGCGGATGTCTGCTTGCCCTCTTCATGCGAGTTGGCGGCGGCATCTACACCAAGGCCGCCGACGTCGGCGCCGACCTTGTTGGTAAGGTTGAGGCCGGCATTCCTGAAGACGATCCCCGTAACGCCGCAGTCATCGCCGACCAGGTTGGTGACAACGTGGGGGACTGCGCGGGAATGGCTGCCGACATCTTCGAGTCATACGAAGTCACACTGGTGGCCTCAATGATCCTGGCCCTGGCGCACGGCGCCGTTACCGGCAATCCCCGTGATGCCGTGGTGTGGATCATGTTCCCACTCATCGTGCGTGCCATCGGCGTACTGACTTCCATATTCGGCATCCACATCGTCCGGTCGAAGACTGACGATGAGTTCCCCCTTAAGCCGATCGGGCGCGGCTTCATCTGGTCAGCGTTACTCTCCGTGGTTGGCTTCTGGGCCGTCGCGCATTTCTACGCGCGGGATATGCGGCTGTTTGCAGCCACAGTCTTCGGCATCATCATGGCCGTGGCCATGTACAAGCTAACGGAGTACTACACCTCCGGGCAGTACAAGCCGGTCCAAGCCGTCTCGGCCTCTGCCCAGACCGGGCCTGCAACCACCTTCCTGACCGGATTCGCTGAAGGCCTGGAGAGCTCCGTCTATTCGCTGCTGGTGATCGCCGGCTGCATCTTTGGCTCCATCATCGTCTTCGGTGCGGAAGCCAACGCCGTCGAGATCCTCTATGGTGTGTCATTGACCGGCCTGGGCATGTTAACCACCACTGGTGTGATCATCTCGATGGATACGTACGGGCCGGTGGCTGACAACGCCCAAGGTATCTGCGAGATGGCGAATATCGAGGAGGCCGCCAGCAACGTTGAGACGCTCGACGCAGTGGGCAACACCACCAAGGCGGCCACCAAGGGCATTGCAATTGCCTCCGCGGTGATCGCAGCGGTCTCGCTCTTCGGCTCGTTCCAGTCGAAGCTGGCCGGCGGCGGTGAGGAGGTGTCACTGGCGGCACTGTCTAGATTCCCCATCGCCATTGACCAGCCTAAGGTCTTCATCGGTCTGCTGATTGGCGGCGCGATGCCGTTTTTGTTCAGCTCGATGACGATCCGGGCGGTTTCGCGGGCCGCGTTCCTCATCATCAACGAGGTGCGGCGACAGTTCAAGGAGATTCCCGGGCTGATGGAGGGCAAGGAGGGCGTGCTGCCCGAGTCAGGCAAGGTTGTTGACATCTGCACCAAGTCAGCAATCCGCGAACTGATCGCGCCTGCTCTGCTGGCGATCCTGACGCCGTTCATCGTGGGTTCCTGGCTCGGCTGGCCGGGTCTGGGTGGTTTCCTGGGTGGCATCATCGTGTCCGGTATGTTGCTGGCAGTGCTTATGTGCAACTCCGGCGGCGCCTGGGACAACGGCAAGAAGCTCATCGAGGATGGGCTCTACGGTGGCAAGGGTTCTGAAGCCCACAAGGCTGCGGTGGTTGGCGACACCATTGGCGACCCGTTCAAGGACACTGCCGGCCCGGCACTGAACCCGCTGATTAAGGTGATGAACCTTGTCGGGCTGCTCATCGCTCCGGTCATTGTTGGTGGCTCCTTGGGCGCGCACAAGTCGCTGCCCGGGGTGGGCCTGGTCATCGTTGGTATTGTCCTGGCCGTGGTCGTAGCGATTGGCCTGATCCTATCCAAGCGCGAGACCAAGGAAATGGCGGCAATCAAGGACCGGCTACAGGAAGCCGCTGACCAGGTGGACGACGCTTCGTAGCCGCACTTGGTGCATCGCGTCATACAGGAATCATAACGGGCGGAACTCACTATGAGCTCCGCCCGTTTTCTGTGGCACCGCGTTTGCTCGCTTTCGGCCCCGCGATCCTTAGCCGCCATCGCGAGGGTATACACCTTGTCGTCCACCCACATGTTGTCGGGCTTGTTCGGGACGCACTTGCGACTGATGTGACGTGATGATGGGATAACGTGCGGAGCCTTCAGAAGCTGAGGCGTCCGCGCAGCCAAATTTCTTTGGTATAACGCTGATACTCTATCTGAATGAAGCCGTACTGCGCGGCGACGCGGCTGATTCTCGGTGCATGACACAGCGGCGATTGCCCGCGCGACAATTGGCGGATTTCTTTGAGAGTGTCGTCAAGGCTCATCAAGTCGCGAATGCTCTCATCCCAGGTAGTGGTGATGATGACGCAGTCGGCAGCAAGTAGTGCACGGGTTTTGTGCGTGAGCCAGTCGTGGCCGACGAAATAGCTGTTGAGGGTCTGCTCAAATGCGGCGATAGGCTTGAGGGTAAGCAGAGCCATGAGTGGGAAATAGAGATTGCTTGCAGCGTAGGCTTCGCCATTACGGAGTGCCGCGACAGCGGAGACTGCGTCGGGTGCAGACGAGATGATGGCGGAGTATGGCAGGCCAACGCCCTGCGCGTAGCGTGTATGGCTGGCGTAAAGGGCAGGCTTGTCGGCTAGTTCGGGGTCGTAGAGCACGTTCATTGTGCGGAAGAGCTCGAAGAGAGTGGGCTGAATGAAGTAGGCGTCCACGTCGAGTTCCCGCAACAAGTCGAGAGCGCCGAGTTGGCCGGGATGGTTGAGTATCGCAACCGCGCCCTGGCTGTGGATCTCGCGGATAGTGCGGTCAAAAGTCATGCCCTCGGGGACGCGCGACTTGAGGCCGACAGCCGTCATCGTGCCACCGAGACATGTAACGCGCTGACCGGAAATGACGACGAAGTCCTGGGAGATGAGGCCGTGGCGCTTGAGGTCTTCGGCGATGCGTATCGCTTCCTGGGCTCCACCGATGTGGCCATGGTCGGCGACGACGACCGCGTTTAGCCCGCGACGGTCGGCGATACGCAACATGCGCGACATGCTGACTGCGGTGTCATAGGAGAATGATGAAGTCACGTGCAAGTCCGTGGCAAGGGTATCAGGTTCTGCGAAGACCTGCGAGAGGCTCTCAGGAGCCAACTCGAGGAGGAAATCAGTGGCGAGCTCGAAGGCGATGTCATTGCGGAGTTTGTTCTCCGTGGCGAGTGCGCCGAGAAGGGTACTTGCAGCGGCTTCGGCTGTGCGGCCATTGATGTACCAATGCGCGAGTGCGGCGAGGATGCGGCGTTTTGCCATGGCGGGGTCTCGGTTGAGAGCTTTGATTTGATCCCTGGCGATGGCAAATGGATTGTGGTCGCCGGCCTGGTCAAGTGGCCAGTAGTTGTAGTACTCGTCTTCACAGAATTGGGCGAGAGTCTTGCCGGGCTGGTGCTCGGGCCAATAGTCGGGACAGAGCTCGATGGGTACGCGGTATTGGATGGCCAGGTCGAGTGGTGCGGAGAAGCGGACCGGCTCGGGGAGCCGACTGGCGATGGGTATTCCAGAAAGGGGGCGGCTGTGAGGCAGTCGCGTGGTGCTGACATCCTGCCAGAGGGGGAGGTGGAACCTTGTAGCGGGTTTGGGGTGGATGGAGAGAGAGAGTTCGTCGCACGAGTGGGCGGCAAAGCTGAGCTCGGCATTTTGGATGGCTGAAGACGGGATGGCCAGCAGAATGATTGCGAGCAGAGATAGATAGGGCCTCAGACGCGAGGTGAGTGGCCGATGGGGAAGAGCAGCGTTGTTGATCACAGTGGCTCTCACTGGGGGCACTCAGTCGTCTGTAGTGTTGATACTTGCTGCGGCGTCGTATGGTGACTGAGAAGCGGGCGCAGAACGGGCAAGGTGTCAATGCAGGTCTGACAGCAACTAGTGTTGAGGCGGGACCGATAGTGAATGCCCTGCCAAGGCTATGAGAGCCGGCGGGAAGCGGTTGAGGGCAAGGGCAGCGTCAGTCGTCATCAGGGAGAGCAAGCGGGTCGGGTTCGGGAAAGACATCAACCTGTCCGACAAGGCTGCCCATTGGGATCTCATATTCTCGCCCCTCGGAGTAGTAGCCGAGTTTCTCGAGCGCCTGGCGGCTGTACTGGCGGACGTATGCGGCGGGTGCCACTCCGACCTTTGCCAGGGTGCCCGTCAGCAGCACGGATACGCCCTGTCTGCTCCCGATCTCGCCGATGATCCATGCAGCACGTGCGCGGAAGGGCTCGGCGATATGAGCGTTACTGAGTGTTTTGCCGACAGCCTCGACGACGGTGTTGATCTGTAAGTTGCGCTGCTCCATCTCGCGGCCCTTCTTGACGAGAGCGACGGAGATGACATCGAGAAGTTCATCGTCCTTCTCGAGGAGGTTGAGGAGCTCTTCAGTTGCGCGCTGGTCGTTGAGGTTGGCCATGGCGATGACGGCCTGTTTCCTCTTTGTAATATCTTGGGACTGTATGTCAATGACAAGCTGCTCCATGGGGTCAATCGCACAGCCGGCAATTGTGAGAAGGCAATAGGAAGCCATTAGAAGCACGGCGGCTTTGAGCTTGAGGGGCATGAGTTTTCCTCCGGTCGAATGGGTCAGACTGCAGAGCATAGCACACAAGGACGAGCACAGCTGTGTCAAGTGTGGCGCATGTAGCTATTGTCTGTGGCCGGTGTACGGTTAGATGTCGAGTGGGCCAAGGTTGTCTATTGCGTCTCTGGCAGCTTCGCGGACCCAGTAGTGGTCATCCCCATCGGCGCGTTCCAATACAGCAGAGACCTCAGATTTGAGATCTTGAGGAATCGTGGCAAGTTTGCCGAGCGCCTGAATGCCGGCAATGCGGACATCGCCAACAGTGTCTTCGGCGGCGCCGAGAAGGCCGCGTATGATGGCGGCGAGCTGTTCAGTGTCATGGTTGCCGACCGCCAAGTCGCCGAGGGCGTATGTAGCAGCGGTGCGGACACGTTCACTGGGTTCGTTCAACTCGAGGGTGGCCTGAGCGAGCGCCTCGATACCCTCAGCGGTGTCAAGACGGCCGAGGGCCTGTGCTGCGGCCATACGGAGCGGTATGGCAATGTCCTGAGGAGGCTCTTCGGTTTCGGGCATCTCGGGCGTGACATCACCGGGTCGGTCGGTGGCAGATGCAGGTGGCGTAGTCAATATTTCTGCCAGTTTGTGTGCATTTTCGGAGGCGCCCAGGTCGCCAAGTGCGGTAGCCGCAGCGGCGCGCACGATGATATCCTCTTCATCGGTGGTCATGGCCTTATTGAGGGCGACAACGACGCCGTCACCGCCGAGCTTACCCAGAGCGACGGCAACATCACGCCGTACGAAGCGGTCGTCACCGCCATCGAGTAGTGGCAGTAATAATGCGCTGTCGTCGGCGCGTCCAGAGGAGCCGATGATGATCACGGCTCGGGAACGGATTTGAGGGTCGGGAGATGACAACTTGTCGGCAAGGCGCGGGACGACTGAATGCCCGGCGGCGCTGAGAGCATCGGCGGCTTTGATGACTGCGGCGGTATCGTCTCCATCAAGCGCGGCGACATACTCGTTGGTCCTGGCAGCCTTCTGGTAGAGAGTGATACCATAGACCGCGCCGAGGAGTATGAGTATGACGAGAATGACAGTTACAGTTCGCATATTCACCGGCAATCAATCCTTATTGTGGCCGGCACGTGAGAGTAAGGCGGCCGGCATTGATATGCGGCTGGCCGCCACCGAGAAAACCGATGCGGTGGCGGGTCTGACACTATTTCATTTGGATGCGTATCCGTTTTGTCAGTCGTCTGGCCGGGTCTGACTTATCTGCGGAGGGTTTCTCCTGTTCAGGCATGTGTTTGAGAGCCTTGAGTGACCTGTCATCGTCAATGCAGACCATGGTGACGGCGAGCCACTCGCGGTAAGCGGAATCCGTGGCGCGCTGGCGAGCCTCATAAACCAACTTTGTGGCATACTTGGCGGTTGCACCGAGAGTGGCCGCTATCCAGAGCCGGATGTCTTCGGGAGCGTCTTTAAGTTGGCTGATGAGGGCGTCAACAGGTGCGGTTTGCATCATTGCTAGTGCAACTGCGGCCTGCAGACGGATATCGTCAGACGTGTCAGGGGCAACGAGTAGATCTATGAGCAACTTGGCTTCCTTGGTGAGTTGGCCGGTGTGCTGGGCAGCCTTCTGCGATGCGGTTTTGAGTCCGATTTGGGCAACGGCGTGTGCCGCATCGGCAGCATATTCGCCGCCGGCTTTGAGCAACTGACCGAGGACATCAATGCCTTCAGTATAGCCCATAGTGCCGAGTGCCTGGATGGCGGCGTGGCGGACACCTGTGTCAGCGTCACGATCTCCGGCAGCCTCGCTGAGGAGTTTCCCGACGGTATTGGTGAGAGTCTCTTCGAGATTCAGCTCTCTAACTGCGCCGACCTCGGCGACAGAGGTCTCGGCCCGGGCAGCGATGCCAGAAATCAGGGCAATAGCGGCACGGTACTGAATGTCCTTATCGGAGTGCTGTAGTAAGTTGACGAGTTGGCCTTGGGCCGCGTCATTGCGCCATTCGCCGAGGGCGCGCATGGCGGCGGCGCGGACCTGATGGGATGAAGCCTGAAGTCCGGCGAGGAGCAACTCTGGCCCCTCCTTGACGGCGATCTGAGCTACGGCGTCTATGATTGCAGCGGCGATGGCAGGCTCAGCGCCGACGAATGCCTCTTTGAGGGCAGGCATAGCTGCCTTGTTTCGTGTGCGGCCGAGGGCAACGATAGCTGCCTCTCGTACGCGCAGCGTTTGAGCGGCGTCCCTTGCGGCAGTGGCTAGCGGCTCGATGGCAGTGGTGCCCATTTCGCCGAGGGCGACCGTGGCCCATCCAGCGGCTTTGGGGTCAAAGTCGGCCTGCTTGAGGGTGGCGATTAGGCCCGCTACGGCCGGTTGTCCGATGCGGACAAGTACCTGCTCGGCCATATGAGCGGCTCGGACGTTGTCGCTGGAGAGGACGGTAAGGAGAGTTGGTACGACAGATGGGCCGCATTTGCTGAGGGCATCGCGGGCGGCATAATAGACGTGCCAGTCGCGATCGTAGAGTGCCTTGACGAGAGGGGCGGTGATGGCAGTGGCGTTAGCAGCAAGGTCATTGTCGGCACGCGCTCTGAGAGCCTCGGCGGCGGCCCGTCGCACAACGGGTGCGGATGATGAGAGGGCCTGTGCAAGAGGTTGGATGGGTTTGGGTCCGGCGATGTTGGTTAGTGTGCGCACGGCGAGTAGTTGGACTTCGGTAGAGGGGTCTGCGGCAGCATTCGCGAGAGCCGGTACAGCGGGTGGCCCGATGCGCTCAAGTGCGCCGACTAGTTCGCTGTCAATGCCCTGGCGGCTGTTGATGAGGACTTCGACGAGTTTTGGTGCGGCGGCCGGGTCGGCGAGCTTGCCGAGGGCCTCGGCAACTGCGGCGCGGACGTCGGGATGCTCGTTGGTATCCTGGAGGCGAGCGACAAGTACGGCACCTGCACCGTGATCGCGTGCCACGTCACCGAGCAGGCCCAGGGCAACCGCGGCCTTGCGACGTACGGCGTAGCTTTTGTCATTGTGCAGGCGGTCGAGCAGCGGTTCGAGTGCGCGGATGGCGTCTTCAGGTGGGAGAGCAAGAGAGCGGTCGGCGATGGCGCCCATGAGGGTAGTGCCGATGCCGCGGACGTCGGAGCTCTCGTCGGTGAGGAGTTCTGCGATGATTGCGGGGAATGCGGTGGCCTTCATGGTTTTGAGAGCGGCCTGTGCGGTGGCTCTCTCGCGGAGGAATTCGTCGGCGTCCTGTCCGGGTGCGGGGCTAGTCTTCTTGATGAGTGCGATGACCTCGTCTATGGCGGGTTCAGCAATGCCGCCGAGGACGGCGCCGGCACCCGCGCGGACGTAATCGTCCCAGGCATCCATGAGTGGGAGCATATAGGGGATGGCGGGTTCACCGATGGCGATGAGGACAGCGGCGACGCCCTTGCGGGTGTTGGCATCCTTGTCCTTAAGCGCTTCGGTGAGTGTGGGGATTGCGGAGTTTCCGGCGTTGATGAGCAGTTCAGTAGCCTGTGCCTGGCTGGGAGCATCAAGCAGGTACCATGCAGTCAGTAGCTGGTACCAGGCCTGCGGGGAGCTGATGTGTGCGACGGCTGAGACGGCACGGTCTTGCACCCAGCGGGGCTGGTCCTTGACGGCTTCAGCGAGGCGGCGGCCATCAATAAGTTCCTGGGTCGCGGCGATCTGTTGCGCAGGCGTACCGTTGGCGAGATGCTGCTGAAGGTTGGCGAGCCGTTGGCTGCGGGCAACACCCCAGACGATTAGCACGGCAATGACACCGATAATTATGACCCAGTTGATTTGACGCCTGGTACTCTCTTCCACTGATGTCAACTCCTCGAAAGCTGCAAGTATATCCGAGTACCTGCAAGTGCAAGATAGGAGCAAGCGGGTAGCAATAGGCACGGAGGCTCCCCGCTTTGCCATGCGGTTATCTCACGTTGACTGGATGTCAACAATACGCCAATACGAGAGACTTCTCCGGGTCGCCGGGGGACTCCTTCTCCAGACGCCTCGGAGAACCCTCCAATGGCAAAAAGGATTTCGCCGACGCTTCGACGAAATGGTGTTCACCGAGCAATTATAGAGGGGATGCAGTGCGCTGACAAGGGGTAAAGCGGCGCAAACGGGGTGTGTTACAGGTAGCGTGCCTGACTTGAGTAACGAGCGGGTGCGAGCGGCAGTGCGGATAGGAGGTCGCTGAGGCTTGATGAAACGTGACACGGAGTGGCAGAGTGGATGGGGCCGGTATCTGGGTCAGGTGCCAGTGTTCGGTGCTGAGGACGGTGAGACGGTGATCGAGCCGCCGGGCGAGGGGGCGGGCTGGTGGGCCGGCGGCTGTAGTGCGCTGTACGATGCATCATCGGGGATGTTCTACCTCTACTATAGACTGCGAAAGCCGAGGGAGCTGGGCCGCGGCGTAGAATGTCGCATAGCTGCCAGCGAGGATGGCCGACACTTCGAAGACATCTGGAGCGCGACAAAGCAGGAAATTGAGACCCAGTCCATGGAGAAGGCGTGTTTGATGAGGGTGGCAGAAGACCTCTGGCGGCTGTATCTGTCGTTCGTGGATGGAGATGGCCGCTGGTGCATCGAGATGGTTGAGGCGCCGAGGCCGGATGGTTTTGATGTGCGCCGGCGAGTGCCGATAATGAATGCCGACGACTGTGAGGCAGAGGGCGTCAAGGACCCCGTCATCTACAATATCGGTGGTCTGTTTCATATGATCGTCAGCTATGCCCCAAAGCCGGTGAGGGTGGATGCGGAAACGCATCAGAAGATGCATGGGACGGGCGATGTGTATAACACGGGGATCGTCAAGTCACACAGCGGGTTGGCGACTAGCGGCAACGGTATTGAATGGAACTGGGAGGGCGACATACTCTCGCCTCCGGATAAGGGATGGGACGAGTACTGCACTCGGCTCAATTCCGTGCTCTATCGGTCGCCGGTGTACGTGGGCTTCTACGATGGCAGCGCCAGCGTGGAGGAGAACTACGAGGAGAAGGCGGGCATGTGCGTGAGCCATGACATGCGGCACTGGCAGCGCGTTACGGTTGAGGGGCCGTTGGTGCTGTCTCCACATGCGACAAGGACGATACGGTACATAGAGGTTGTTGAGCGCGAAGTGCACCTGCACTATTTCTACGAATGGACGCGTCCAGACGGGGCGCATGAACTGCGCACGAGTGTGGTGGATTTGAGATAAGGCGGGAGTGAACGTCGGCAGCGGCATCAGTCCGGATAGCGGGCGTCCGATGTATTGTGGCGAGTGTATTAGGGCCCGTTTCAGACTGCAAGTCTGCGCAAGCGGGCTTCGATTGCCGAAAGTTTCTGTCGGGCACGGAGGGCGACTTGTAGATCGGGATGTGTAGCCTGAAGTTGCCAGTTATCAGTGTCCATGACGGGCTCTGTGACGAAGAGAGGCCTGCCCATGACGGGCGGGAGCTTGCGGATATTTTTGAAGACATCAATCTGTCGCAGAGCGCGGCCGATGTCGTGAAACTCGGCTTTGGCGTCACGGTTGGTCTGCATGACCTGCATCATGCTTGCGAACTGGCGCTCGGCATATTCGTCACCTGCGGCGCGCATTAGCCCCCAGTGCCTGAGAGCACTCTCCATGTCATCGCCCTGATTGCGGAGCATGTATGCGAGGCCCAGATTTCTGTGCAGGATGGTGTTATTGGGCTCCATCTGGACGGCTTTGCCGAAGTAGTGTATGGCAGTGGTGAAGAGCTTGCGTGCATTGACGCTTTCCTGCGATGATCCGTCGTTGGTTGCGCGCTTCATACGTGCCTCGCGCTCGATACGCTGTCCGCGGCGGGCATAAGCCAGGCCCATGGTATTGTTTGATGCGACGCTGTTCTCCATCTGCGCGAAACGCCGGAAGGTCTTGAGGGCCTCGTCGTTTTGGCCAAGCTTGTAGAGTACCATTCCGAGATTGCAGAGGGTATCAGCAGTAGCCCTATCGGCCTCGGCAGCTTTCTGGAGATGGGCGGAGGCACGGCGGAGAAGCTGGCGGACCTCCGGGATGAGCTCCTCGGTTTGACTGCTGCGGTCTTTCTGCATATTCTCGGCGGCTTCGGCAAGGGCAGTTCCAGCGCAGAAGTGGAGAGCGCTCTCGTCGTCCTGGATGAGCTTGACTGCATACTCGAAATTCTCGGCAGCAGTCTCGGGTTCTCCTCTAAGGTAGTATGCGAGGCCGAGGTTGCATCTGGATTCGCCGACTTTTCCGCTCTTTTCGGTGAGATTCTTTTCGAATGCGGTGATGCTAGCTCTGAGCGCGGCGTCAAAGAGGGCCTGCTCCGTGCGGTTCATGTCGCGTTTGCGGCGCGACAATGAGACCATCAACTGGGTGACACCGAGGTCGAATACAAGCTCGATGTCGTAGTGGGTGCCGTCCTGGAGTCCTTCAAGCATGGTGATGGCTTCGTCAAGTCGTCCCACTGCGGTGGCCGAGCGGGCGGCATTGACTACAGCGGGGACGCTGTCGGGAGCGGTCTGCAAGGCGCGCTGGAAGTACTCGTCTGCCTGCTCGAAGTTAGCAAGGCGCCACTCGATGGCGCCAAGGCTGGTGAGCACATCAGGATTTTCAGGCTGCGCCGCTGCGGCTTTTTGCTCATATTCATAGGCCATGCCGTACTCGCCATCCGCCTCGGATGCCACGGCCGCATTGTGCCAAGCGATGCTCTGGAGAGGGTGGCCGGTCGGCACGGAATTGAACAAATCCACGGCGTCATCGTGGCGTTGTTGCCTAATGCGAAGACAGCCGTAGTTGACGATTGCGGCGGCCTGACGTGCGTCAATGTTAGTGGCCTGGCGCAGCACTCTCTCCGCGGCACCTTGGTTATCCCTGACGGCGAGAGCGGCGCCGAGGTTGCTGAGGATGTCGGGGTTGCCGGGGGCGAGTTGTGCGGCGGCGGCAAGGTTGATGGCAGCGGTTTGGGTGTCACCCTCATTGAAGGCCATGACGCCGATGTTCGCCTCGGCGTGAGGGTACAACGGCTGTGCGGCGAGAGCCATCTGGAGATATTCTTTTGCCGGGTCTTTACGTGCGAGACGCATCTGCCGCACAGCCATGTTATTGAGTGCGCGGGCGCCGGCTGTCTGCAGCATCTCGTGTAGCACTTCGGGTAGCTCAACTTCAGCGGGCATAGCGGATATTAGTGTGGCTAGGTTGTCCAGACTGTCCTGGAAATGGGGTTCGTGACGGAGAGCATTGGCCAGGGCGTTGGCGGCTTGCTCCCAACGCCCCAGGTCGGCCTCCACGGCGGCCAGCGCATTGAGCAGTGGCAGTGTGTGGCCGCCCTGTGAGTGGGCTTCCGTCAGGGTAGCTGCCGCCTGCTCGCTGTCGCCGCGGAGGTAGTAAGCAACGCCAAGGTCGGCAAGTGCGTCCTCGTCGAGTTGGGCGTGAGGTGCACTAAGATCCCGGCGGGCTGCTTCGGCACGCTGTCTGAGCAATGCTCTCCAATGATTGGCTACGGTACGATACCACTCCCTGAGCAGGAAGTGGAAGGCAAAGCGCGGGATAGCGATTGCGAGATAGCCGAGGGCGGCCCCACCGACCGCGCCAATCGCGAGTGTGAGTCGTGCGTTCTCCAGGGAGAGCGCGCGGGCATAGAACAACCCCAGCAGGGCTCCCAGCAATACGCCCGTGACGCTCGTGAGTATCCTTCCCCATCGCCGTGGCAACATTGTCTGCGCTTCCCTCCCGGGGTGTTGGCGGATGTATCTGTAACTCAATGGATGTTCATAGGCGCTCATGGCACTTCCCCCTTGTCGGCAGCGAAACCGTCGTTTCCTGCTGCTAACCTAAGCAGAGCCAGGCTCACGGTGGGACTTATCAGTGCCGCGTGCCAGCAGGCCGTGGGGGACAGACCGCTTGCGGCCATCAGTTGTCGCTGTGAATACGACGGCGAGCAACACGACTCGACTCCATATATATGTTACCCATATGGTGACAGAATAACGCTTGAAGATGTTCTTGGTGCAGATCTTGCGTTGATCTTGAGAGTACCGAACGTCCCAGATTAATGGCACATTCTGCGTAGAAAGTTTGGTTTGACATACTGGCCAAACGTGGTAGAATATATTGCAAGTGTAACGCCGCTGCAGCACGCGTACCAACCGATTGTTGGAGGTGTGGACTCGCAATGAGAAGAGGCTTTACGTTGATTGAGCTATTGGTGGTTATCGCCATCATCGCAATCCTCGCGGCGATCCTGTTTCCCGTCTTCAGCCGGGCGCGGGAGAAGGCGAGGCAGACGACTTGTCTGAGTAACCTCAAGCAGCTCGGCCTGGCCTTCATGCAGTACGCCCAGGACTACGACGAGTGTTTTCCGATGCTGCGCACCTACACCTACACGGCCACGGGCACTGAGACAGTCTACTACTACCCATGGACACTGGAGCCGTACCACCGCAACTGGCAGGTGTGGTACTGCCCCAGTCGCGACAAGACGGACGGTGTCGGCCAGTACGGGCTGCCGTGTTCCATCTACAAGCAGACCCGGATGAATAATGCGAGTGGGATCAACAGCACGAGTTGTCCGTACGGAAGAGTGCTGAAGCACGGCGACCTGAAGACCCCCGCCGAAACGCCTCTGCTCGCCGAGTGCGCCTCCAAATGGCGTGCCAGCGAGGAAGCGGCTAAGAACACAACAGGAAGCTACCGGGCGATGCCGTACTCCGTGTCGGCGTGGCGCGGCGGCTGGGGCCACTACGCGGCGCCCCATAACGATACGCGAAACATTCTTTGCTGCGACGGTCACGCCAAGAGCTATGCCTGGCAGGCGGAGGAAGGCCTGCGCCTCTGGACCAATCCGCCGTTCCTCGACTAGGTATTGGCTTTGCTGTTTGCCGTCTGCGTATCTGGCGCAAGCTGATTCACATTCAGCTTGCGTCGCTTTGCTTCGGCCGCTGCCCAAGTAGCTCGGGGTAGATGGAGATGATCTTAGCCGTCGCAACTCCCAGCTTTCGGCCCCGCAGCAGGTCAGTCTGGCCTTGCCTACACCTGCAAGCCATTGCGGCCAACGCGAACAAATAGCCTGCAGCGGCGCGGCACATGCGAAAATATTTGGGAGGTGAGGTCGGATGAGCGGAGAATACAATCGTGCGCGATGATGGCAATGGATGTGGAGATCTCAAGACAATGGCAGAGGACTACTTGCAGGATGATGCCTTGAGCCGGCAAGAGATTGCCGACTTGCAGGTACGCCGTCTCCGGGAAACCGTGGCACGAGCGGCCCGCTCCCCGTGGTACGAGAAGGCATTGAGGGAAGCGGGCGTCGGGCCTGATGACATCGAGGGAGTTGATGATGTCAGGAAGCTACCGCTGACGACAAAGGATGACCTGCGAGCGGGGATGCCTTACGGTTTTCTTGCCGTGCCGCTGGACGAGGTGGCGCGGATGCACTACTCATCGGGCACGACGGGGATCGCCACGGGCGTGTATCACACGTCTAAGGATCTGCGCTCATGGACGGAATGTGTAGCTCGGGGGATGCGCGCCGTCGGTGTTGATCGCAGCGATGTGTTCCAGAACATGATGGGCTATGGGCTTTTCACCGGAGGTCTCGGTTTCCACTACGCAGGTGAGTTGCTGGGTTGCATGACGATACCGGCGAGTGCCGGTAACACGCGGCGGCAAGTACACCTGATGCAGACTTTCCAGACGACTGTGATACACATATTGCCAAGCTACGCATTGCGCGTGGCAGCGTATTGCCAGGAACACGGCATTGACCCAATTGCCGATTTGAGCATCAAGTACGCGTTTCTGGGCGGCGAGCCACACAGCCGGAAATTGGTGCGGCGCATCGAGAACCTTTTCGACTGCAAGGTTTATAACTGCTACGGTCTGTCAGAGATGTGCGGCCCGGGTGTGGCGATGGAATGTGTGGCACAAGACGGGCTGCATGTGCGGGAGGACCAGTACATCGCGGAGGTGGTGGATCCGGAGACACTGGCGCCGGTAGCTGTGGGCGAGCAAGGTGAATTGGTGCTGACGACACTGCGGCGGGAGGCAATGCCGCTTCTGCGCTATCGCACGAGGGATGTGACGCGGCTGATTTCGGAGCCGTGTGCGTGCGGCAGCGAGCATGTGAAGATAGGTCGGCTGGAGGGTCGCACTGATGACATGCTGATAGTGAAGGGTGTCAACATCTACCCGCAGCAGATTGAGCGGGTGCTAATGGATTCGCCGCAGGTCGGGTCTAACTATGTAATAGTGCTGGATGATGCAGAGGGCACCGATGAGATGCTGGTGCAGGTGGAGCTTACGCAAGATGCTTTCGTTGACGAGATGCGCGAGCTGCGTACAATTGAGGATGCCCTGGTCAGCCAACTGCGTTCCGAGATACTGATTACGCCGCAGGTGGAGTTGCACGAGCCGAATGCCCTGCCTGCGGCGGATGGTAAGGCAGTGCGAGTGATAGACAACCGCGACAGGGCATAGCTGAGGGATGAAGGCGGGCGGTAAATTGGCACGAGACAAGGTACTTCTGTCAGGAAACGAAGCAATGGCACGTGGGGCGTGGGAGGCCGGAGTGGACTTCGGGAGCGGTTATCCAGGAACGCCGTCGTCGGAGATTCTGCCGGCGCTAGCGGAGCTCGGCGTGGGCCACGTGGAGTGGTCGGTGAATGAGAAGTGCGCGCTGGAGGCGGCGGTCGGGGCGAGTCTGGCTGGTGCGCGAGCTCTGGTGACGATGAAGCACGTCGGTCTGAATGTAGCTGCGGACCCGTTTTTCACGCTGGCATATACGGGAGTCAAGGGCGGCCTGGTCGTGGTGTCGGCCGATGACCCGGATATGCAGAGCTCGCAGAACGAGCACGACAGCCGGCACTACGCGCGCGCGGCGCAGGTTCCGATGCTCGAGCCGGCGGACAGCCAAGATGCGGCCGACTTCGTCAGGCAGGCGTATGAATTGAGCGAGGAGTACGATCTGCCAGTGCTTCTACGTGCGACGACGCGCATCTGCCACTCGCATACGCCGGTGAGTTTTGGGCCGCGAGAGAACATTGCGCGAGGCTATGAGCTTGCCAAGGAGCCGGAGAAGTATGTGATGATCCCGGGTTACGCCCGCAAGCGCAATGCGCTGCGGCTGGAGCACTGGCATGAGCTGATGACGTTGGCTGAGACCACGGAATTCAACCGGGTTGAGAAGGGCGATGAAAGGCTGGGCATAGTCTGTTCAGGCGTCGCTTACCAGTACGCGAAGGAGGTTGCACCCGAGGCGAGCTTCTTCAAGATAGGGATGACGTGGCCGCTTCCGAGGGCGAGATTGCATGAGTTCGCCGCCGGAGTTGAGCGGTTGGTGGTTGTCGAGGAGTCCGGTCCGTTCCTGGCCCACGCTCTGAGGGCGCTGGGGTTGAGTGTTGAGCACTTGCCGCCGACGCTTGCACTGGGGGAGCTTAGCCCGGGGCGAGTGGCGGGCGCCATCGCGGGAGAAGACCGGCAGGGCCCGCGAGGGGACAGCGACCTGCCGCCGCGGCCGCCGGTGCTTTGTCCGGGGTGTCCGCACCGCGCGGTCTTCGTGGCTCTGCGCAAGCTGAAATGCTTTGTCACCGGCGACATTGGCTGCTACACTCTTGGCACCTTGCCGCCGCTGTCTGCGCTGCACACATGCTTGTGCATGGGAGCGGGTATCGGCCAGGCGCACGGGATCAACACCGTCTTTGGTGAAACGCGCTCGGTTGCGGTCATCGGAGACTCGACTTTCGTCCATTCGGGCATTACCGGTTTGATCAACATCGCCTACAATGAGAGCAAGTCGGTCGTGGTGATACTGGATAATGCGACGACGGCGATGACGGGAGGCCAGGAGCATCCGGCGACGGGGAGGACCCTGAGCGGGAAGCCGGCGCGGAAGTTGTCGCTGGAGGGGCTATGCCGGGCGGCGGGGATTGATAATGTAGTCGTGGTTGATCCGGTGGACCTTGCGAATGTCGAGACGGCTCTGCAGAAGGCGCTTGACTCCGACGGCCCGGCGGTGGTCATCGCACGGCGCCCATGTGTGTTGCTCAGCCGCGAGCGGAGTGCGCCGTACTCTGTAGATGCGGAAGTATGCGTGGAGTGCGGGCAATGTCTGAGGCTGGGGTGTCCGGCGATCAGCTCCGAAGACGGCCGGCCGGTCATTGATGCGGGGCTGTGTACAGGCTGCGGCCTGTGCGCGCAAGTATGCCCGACGGATGCCATCACACAGGATGAAGAGTAGTGGATGAAGAGCGCCAGGTCGTGAGCGAAGGATATGGATGAGATGACGACGAATGTGTTGATGACAGGTGTGGGTGGTCAGGGCATCCTGACAGCGAGTGCGGTGCTTTCCGATGCGGCGCTGCTTGCCGGCTATGACGTGAAGAAGAGCGAAGTACACGGGATGTCGCAGCGCGGTGGCAGTGTCGAGAGTCATGTGCGTTTCTCGGCGGAGCAAGTGCACTCGCCGCTGATTGCGTGGGGCGGTGCTGATGTCGTGATGGCGCTGGAGTTGCTGGAGGGCCTGCGGAGTGCGTACTGGTGCCGGCCGGGGGGCGTGATTCTGTTTGACGAGCGGAGAATACTCCCGTCAACAGTAGTCGCCGGGGGGTTGCAGTATCCGGCTGACTGTCTGGAACGTCTGGCAAGACATGCCGGGACGACAGTGGTGGTGAGGGCATTCACCATTGCGCGGGAGTTAGGCGAGCCGAGGGCGGCGAATGTGGTCATGCTGGGCGCGCTGTCGGAATTCCTGCCGGTAGCTGAGGAGGCATATCGGGAGGCATTGGGGAATAGCATGAAGTCGAAGGCACTGGACATTAACCTGAGGGCGTTTGATCTGGGACGAGCGGAGACAGGGACAGGGGCCGGGGAGTGAGGGAACGGCGGCTTGAGCGATCAGGCTCTGTCTCGGCTATTCCGGCGAGCAATGAAGACAGGAGGACGACTGAAATGATCTGGGACCCGCAAAACGAATGTATGGACCCGGAGCAGCGTCGCGAACTGCAATTGCACCGATTGCGGGCGACAGTGGCAAGGCTGGCGGCGAATGTGCCGTACTACCGCAATAAGTTCGCGGAGAACGATGTGGACCCGTTGGGTATCGAGTCGCTGGATGATCTGCAGTACCTGCCGTTCACCACAAAGGACGACCTGCGGGAGACATACCCGACTGGCATGTTCGCGGTGCCGGTTTCCGAACTAGTGCGGGTGCATGCATCGTCGGGTACGACCGGCACTCCGGTGGTGGCAGGCTACACGAGATCGGACATTGATATTTGGGCGGAGATGATGGCGCGGACGATATGCCTGGGGGGCGGCGACAACAGCGACATTCTGCAGGTGGCGTATGGCTACGGGCTGTTCACCGGCGGGCTGGGACTGCACTATGGCGGCGAGAAGGTCGGCTGCACGGTGATCCCGATGTCGGCAGGGAATACGGCACGGCAGATTATGATGATGCGGGACCTCGGCACGACGATGGTCGCCTGCACTCCTTCGTACGCGTTGACACTTGCGGATGAGTTAATTGATGAGGGTATAGACGCCGGCGAGTTGAACCTAAAAAGCGGGCTGTTCGGGGCGGAAGTATGGAGCCAGGCCTCACGGAAAGCCATCGAGGAAATGCTGCAATTGAAGGCATATGACATCTATGGTCTGACTGAGGTAATCGGCCCGGGCGTGTCGGCAGACTGTGAGTACGGCTGCGGGATGCACATTTGCGACGACCACTTCATCCCCGAGATCATTGATCCGGAGACGGAGGCAGTGCTGCCGGAGGGCGAGGAGGGCGAAATAGTTTTTACCTGCATCACGAAGCAGGCATTCCCGGTGATCCGGTTCCGCAGCAGAGACATCACGCGCTTGCACTACGGAAAGTGCGAATGTGGTCGCACAAGCGCGCGGATGGAGCGGGTCAGTGGCCGTGATGACGACATGCTGATCATCCGTGGGGTGAACGTTTTCCCGGGCCAAATCGAGAATGTGCTTGTGAATATTGATGAGACACTGCCACACTACCAGCTAGTTGTGACCAAGGAGGGGCGGTTGGACGTGCTGGAAGTGCAAGTGGAGGTGTCACAGGAGATCTTCGCGGACACCATCAGGGCACTCGAGGCGGTCGAGCAGAAGATACAGGGCGCACTGGCCAGCGCGCTGGGGATTACGTGCCGGGTGAAGCTCATCGAGCCGAAGAGCATCGAGCGCAGCATCGGGAAAGCCAAGCGCGTCATTGACTTGCGAGAGGAGTGAGTAGGATGACGTTGGAGGAGAAAGTGACTAAGCAAGTGTCGGTGTTTCTGGAGAATAAATCGGGGCGTCTTGCGGAGGTGTGTCAGGTCCTGGGGGATGCGGGTGTCAACATGCGGGCACTGTGCATTGCGGACACCTCGGACTTTGGGATTCTGCGACTGATCGTCAACGACCCGACCCGTGCGACGAAGATACTACAGGAGAGGGGCTTCGGCGTAGGTGAGGCCGATGTGTTGGCGTTGGTGGTGCCGGACCGGCCGGGCGGATTGGCCTCGGTACTAGCAATGCTGACTGATGCGGGCGTCAACGTGGAGTACATGTACGCCTTCTTCATTACTGTTGACGGCGATGCGGTGGTGCTGTTCCGGATTGACGATGAGCAGATTGCTTCGACGGTAGCGCTGCTGGAGGAGAATGGCGTCAGAACTCTGCGCGCCGAAGAGGTGTATGCGCTGTAACGTCGGCTTCAGTCAGGGATATGGGTGAATGTGAGACCTCTGCCGGTATGGTTGGCAGAGGTCTTATTGCGGTTTATGAACAGTCGGCGGGCACGGCTTCAGCCCTCAAAGAGTTCGGCGAATTCGAGGGCATTCTGGGCGGCGCTGCCCCGGTAGTGGTTGTTGAAGAAGAGATATGTTGTCTCGGCCTCGGTGTTGAGCTGACGAACCCTGGGTAGCCATTCGCGAAGTTCGTCGCGGGAGTAGAGGTAGTCGTAGCGCTCCCAAGCCTCATCGTGTTTCCACCATTTGTTATAGTTGCGGCCATGGAAGCGGACGTAGGCCACATCCGAGGTGGTGAATGCGATGGGCGGCAGGAGACTCGAGAACTGGGGCTGGTCCACACAGCAGAAGCCGAACCGGTGTTGGCGCAGGAAGTCGAAAGTGTGTTCATCCTCAACCCAGCCCCGGTGCCGGAACTCGACGACAAGTGGAAGCTGCGGCCACTGTTGGCGGATGAAGACAAGATGGGCGACGTTGTCGCTGTGCAGCTTGAAGGAGTTGGGGAACTGGAGCAGAATGCAGCCGAACTTGCCGCCATCAATGAGTGGGGCAAGAGCATCTGAATACTGGCGATAGATGTCAGGGTCCTGCGAGCGTTCGTGGGTCATTTTATTGGTGGCTTTGAGGGTGAATGTAAAGTCGTCGGGTGTCTTTGCCATCATTTGTGCAAGCGTCCGTGCCGATGGCGGGCGGTAGTACGTGTAATTGATTTCGACGGTGCGGTATTTCTGCGCGTAGATGCTGAGGAAGTTGCGCTTGTCGGTGCCGGTCGGATAGACGGGGCCGACCCAATCTTCATATGAGTATCCCGATGTACCTATACGTATCATGTTCTCGGCTTCCTGGCGTTCGGGGGGTCTATAGCGAGTGGCAGTTGTGGCAGTAACAACGGCGCGAGGCGGGCCCACTGCGCTGGCCGT
>CAZCJS010000011.1:0-32989 GCA_964498775.1 uncultured Armatimonadia bacterium | reverse complement strand
CGTTTCGCCACCCGGGATGTCATTATCGAGCCGCCATTGGGGGTCAAAAATGCCCGGGCAGTGTGTCGCGGTCTCAGCCAGTGAAAGCCCCTCGAGGATACCGTAGCAGACTTCCTTGAGCCACTCGCGCGACAGAGGCTCAAGGCCGCAGGCTTGCCCGATGTAGTTTGCAGTCTCGGCCGAGCGGGGTAGAGGCGACGTGTAGAGAGCGGTGATGCCGGCCTCAGCGAACCGCTCAGCGACCAACTGCGCCTGGAGTTGACCTAACTCCGTAAGCCCGAGGTCCACACTCGCCTTTTGCCCCTGGACGAACCCCTTCTTATTGCCGATAGATTGCCCGTGTCTTACGAGATATAGCTTCATTGCAATGATTTCTCCGCGAGCGCCGGCGGGATAGAGGACGTCCAAGCCGGCAGTCAGATTGAGGTGCAGTTGAGATAGTTCGCTGCATAGTGGACGGATTCCTTTGCTGCCTCTCCCCATACAGGAGCGGTGACAATGTGCCGGAATTGTCCGCTTCCCGCTCGATTGCTCAGCAAAATGCGCTTGCAATTCTACGGCAAAAGTGGTAAAGTATCTATCGTGAGGTTTAGCTGGCTGGAGTGCCGGCTAGACTGAAGGTGTCCCGATGAGTCGGGACGCACGGGGTAGGAGGGTGCCCTGGAGCGGTGACGTGACGCCGCGCTCATTCCATGTTTCTCTTAATGGAGATGCCCTGTTCCCGCAGGGCATCCTCTATTTGTAGTACCGGGACTTGTTGACATCATCTGTCTGCACGAATAAAATAGCGATAGCGCTGAGTGCCGAAGTGGTGGAATTGGCAGACACGCTGTCCTCAGGAGGCAGTGGGTTCACGCCCGTGCCGGTTCGAATCCGGCCTTCGGCACCAACTGACGCACACATCTGTGATCAGGTCGCCATGAGATATGGGCGGCCTTTTTTTCTGCGTTCGGCTTATAATACTTCTTCGATTAGACAAAACAGCCGCCGAATCGCGCACTAAGAAACAAAGCACGGCAACAGTGTCCCGCGGCCAGGACAAAAGCGGATGAGAACAGTGGGCCCAACAGAGGATCGCTTTCTTCTGACGGCGCTGGCAGCCGGCGACGCCTCGGCCTTGCAGATACTCTACGAGAAGTACTCGGCCGCCGTACTCCATCTTCTGTTGCTGCACACCGCCAGCCGTGAGGATGCCGAGGACCTGATGCAGGAGGCGTTCCTGGCACTCGTCGAGCGCGGACGAGGCCTAACAAAGATCCGCAATCCACGCGCATATTTGCTCAAGGTGGCCTTGAACAAGGTGGGCAGCCTCTACGGCAAGAACAGACCCATGGAGATGCAACTGGATGAGCACGGCCTCGTGGATCATGACGTCGTGCCGGCCGAGCAGCGGCTCGAGGCTCTCGGCGTCCAGGAGGCCTTGGCGCAACTCCCGCTGCAGCAGTGCGAGGCGATTATTCTCAAAGTGTGGCATCAATATACCTTCGCTGAGATGGCAGAGGTATTCGACATTCCGATCAACACGGCAGCCAGCCGCTACCGCTACGGGCTGGAGAAACTGCAACGCATATTGGGGGATGCAAATGGCCGACCATGACAGAATCGAGCAGCGTCTGCGACAGGTGCCACTGCGAGGGCCTTCGCGTGGGATGCGGGATGAGTTGATGCAGCGAGCAAGGCTGCAGATGGCCAGCCGGAAACGGTGGCGCCAGTTGACCGCATTGGTGGTCGCTGCGGCGGTCTTACTGATAGTAGTGAACCTGGCCGTGGGGCAAATGTGCGCGCAGAGTATGGCAGCCGTGACCGGACAGCCCGGCATCTCTGAGACCATCCCGGTGACACCCATCTGCGTGGAGGCAATCCGCGCCCGCAAGCAGTTGATGACGACGACTCTGGAGTTGAATGGGAACGGCGGGTAGGGGCACGTCAACTATGCGGCGAGCAGGATGGGAGTGAAGCAGATGTCGCAAGACAGATTTCCCACATTCACACGCACCGTGAGCGGTTTAGTTGACATCACTCCGAAGGCCTTCATCATGCTACTGGCCCTGGCGGTGATGATCGGCGGCGTATGGACGTATTACAACATCATATGGAGCGTGGAACTCAACCGGGAGCTGAAGCAGTGGCAGCAGCAGGGCCTCCCGCTGACGATGGCTGAGGTGATACCGAAGAAGGTGCCCGACGCCGAGAATGCCGCGCCGATATACATGCAGGTCTTCAACGTGAGCTTCGATCCGGGCAAGCAGCCAAAGACGAAGATGAATCTGGCGGGACTTACGGATGCCGAGGATAAGCTTGTCGAGGAGTACGTGACCGGCGAGGACCGGAGGAAGGCCCAGCGAGTCCGTACGATCACGAGCCGGCCCGAAGCAGAGCAGACACTGCAGGTACTCAGACTCGCCTCGCAGCGCAAGAAGGCCGTATTCCCGGTCGAATGGGAAAATGGCTTTTCGGCGCTTTTTCCGCACCTAAAATGCTTCCGTGTGGGGGTCCGGCTCGTGGCGGCAAATGCGCTGCTCCTCGCTGCCGACGGTCAGGTGGACGAGGCCCTCGATTGGTGTGCCGTCGGGCTGGGCATGGCCAGCCATGTCGAGAGCGAGCCCACGGTCATCGCCCAGCTGGTCGCTATAGTGATGCGACAGAGGATCCTAGATGCTGTGGAGGAGATAATCGCATCGAGAAGTGTCCCGGAGAACGCAGGTCGCCACCTGCTGGAGGAACTCCAGGCGATAGACCTGCAAGGGGCGTATGCGGAAGCGGTGAAATCCGAGGCCGCGTTCGGGCGCCATGCATTCATGCAGTTCCGCAGCAAGCCGGACTGGCTTGCGGAAGTGATGCCGACAGAGCCACCAGGGACGGTTGCAGTGTGGTCGCTATATTGCAGTTGGCTCGGCGGGCCGTTACGCAGCCATGATGAGGCGGCATACCTTGGCATCATGCGCCGCCAGTTAGAGGCCACCACCAGACCCTGGGTCGAGGCGCAGAGCAGCTACGAGGCGATTGACAGCCAGATACAGCGGGCCGGTACAATGCCCTTCCTGACCAGAGCGCTGACGCCGGTGTTCAGCAGGCTCGCCTGCAGGAAGGACATTACGGAGGCACGCGTGGACCTCGGGCGGATTGCGCTGATGCTGAAAAGCTACAAGCAGCAGCATGGGCAATATCCGGCAAGCCTCGACGAGCTTGCACAGCGTCAAAACACGGAGATGCCGACTGATCCCTTCAGCGGCAAGGCCTACATCTATACCCGGCAGGGGGAGGGCTTCATGGCCTATAGCATCGGCTCCGACGGCGATGATGACGACGGCGCCGAACCTGAGAAGAAGAATGTGGTCGAAGCAGATGGCGACATCATCTGGCGCGCGACACGCTAGCCTCACTCCGCGCGCACCGCCTCCGGCAGCGCGAAGACTCACGCCACCGCTATTCCCACTCCACGGCTACTTTGACCACGACCTTGTGCATATCATCATTTCCGGCCATCGGCCCGTGGGCGTCCTCCGGGAAGAAGACCACAAACATGCCCGGATTGAGCGGGAACCAACCCTCCGGCGCGTCGCTGAAGAGCCCGAAGTCGGTCTCGATGTCGAAGTCGCCCTCAGGCTGTACGCACTCGGACACCGGCCGCCACGAGAACGTCTCCGCCCCTGAGATCACGTACTGCACATCAATGTACTTGCGGTGACATTCCATCTTGACCTCGTCGCGAGGTCGGGCCGGAGCCTGGAGGACATTGATGGTCAGGCGCTCGCCGTCAATCTCGGCCGGACCGGTGGGAAGCTCCGCGAGGTCCTCGCGCCTCAGCAGTTCAAATGCAGCGGCCAGACCTGGATGCGTGCCGGCGTACCTGTTGGCATTCATCAGCTTGTCAACTATCATCTGGACATTTTCCTTTCTAGCTAGTCGGCGTTGCCGTGTGCACTCTTCGCAGCAGTCCATTTCGGCCTGAGAAGACATCATGCTGGCTTAGCGCCGAAAAGCTCTTCTACCTATCAATTTCTCCAGCCGCGCCGTGAATCCCTTCGCCAGGCAATGGGCATCACGCAGGTGAACGGGTCACCGAAGCCGAAACGCCATAGCAGACGAATACGGTGGAGGTGTCGGTAGATGGCATCAGTGCTCATGGAGTTTGGACGTGGGCTGGCGAAGTTCGAAGTGCCGGAGGGGCGGTTTCTGGGGCACGTCCGCCCGCGGGAGGCAACTGCGGTTCCGGATGTGGGTAGCGCAGTGCGTGCGGCGATCACGAACCCGATTAGAGGCAGGCCGCTGGTGGATCTGGCTGCGGCTGCCGACAAGGCGCTGGTACTCACGGTTGACTATACGCGGCCCTCTCCTCGCGAGTTGCTGGAACCGGTGCTGGCGACGCTCGCCGAGCAGTCGGTCGAGACGAACGTATGCATTGCCGGCGGCAGACACCGGCTCATGAGCGACGAAGAAGTACTCGCCCATCTCGGGAATGACATCTGCTCTGCTTACCCGATCATGCAGCATGATTCCTTCGATGCTGGTGCTCATGCCGAGCTGGGGACGACCCCACGCGGCACACCGATACGTGTGGACAGGGCGATTTTCGACTGTGACCTCGTGATCGCCGTGGGTTTCATCGAGCCGACATATCTGGCCGGCTTCTCAGGGGCGCGTAAGATGCTCATGCCGGGAATGGCGTGGCATGAAGCGATAGACGCCAATCACTACCTGATTACCGACCCGAACTGCCGCGTCGGGGTACTGGACGGCAACCCCATAAGTGAGGACATGGAGGACTTTGCCCGGGAGTTGCCACTGGACTTCATCGTCTATTCCGTTGTGGGACCGCATGATGAAACGACCGCAGTCGTGGCCGGGAATCGCGATCAAGCTCATCGCGCGGGTTGTCGGCTTTCGGGAAACATCTTTCGGGTAAGAGGGCCGATGGCAGATATCGTCATCTCATCAGCCGGCGGCTACCCATATGACTGCGATCTGGTGCAGGGCAAGAAGGCGATTATTCCGGCTCATGAGCTGGTCAAGCCGGGCGGGGTGATCATCATCGTTGCCGAAGCCGAGGAGAAATGGGGCGCAGAAACGACCTTCGTTGACTGGCTGAGGAATTATACGCCGGAGGAAATCTGCAAGCGCGTCAGGGATCGGGCGCAATTCTCGTTAGGGGCACATGGGGCACGGATTCTTGCCAGGCCGGTAGTCGAGCACGGAGCGCAGGTTATTGCGCTTGTCGGCAAGGATTTCGTGGATGATTTGAGTGAGACATTTGTGCAGGCGACCGCAGATCCTCAGGAGGCGATGAGTTGGGCGATGCAACGTGTCGGGGATGCGGCGAGTATCGTTGCGGTTCATCAGGCGCGGCGTCTGATGGTGGAGGCTGAGCAGTAGTTTTATCAGGATGGAAAAGCGAGTTCATGGTTGAGTTGGGGTACAAGCGAGAAATGAGGATGAGATAGTTGACTGATGACCGCGAAATGCAGTTGAGAGATGAAAGCGTAATGGAGCAGCTTGAGGAGCAGTTTGATGAGATGGAACAGTACACGGAAAGAGTTACTGTGGCGTTGCGGATGACGAAGGCCAAGCGACGCCTGGCAGCGAGGGTAAGCCGCAAGGTGGGCAAGATGCGGAATTGGTTCGGCGGTCTAAAGCACAGTGCGATGCAAAGACGTTGCCTCAACATGCTGATACGGATTGCTCTTGCCGCCTATCCATTGGATGCGAAGTTGGCAGTGAAAATAGCGCGCTATTACAGCCACAACTATGCGTACGAATGGTGCCGCAGCGGCATCTCGCGGACGATACGCCTCGTGGCCAGGGACATGATCCTGCGCGGAGCGGATTCATCTTTCGGTGAAACTCCCGCGGCCGCCCACCTCGCTTATGTCATCGCACATCATCAGGAATTGCGGGTGGAGAATGTCAGCCGGTACTCGGAGCTGACCACGGTCAATCTGGAGCTGGAACGTGTCAACTTCTTCCGCGACGCTTACGCAGAGATGCGCGAGGACTTGGGGCTGGATGAGCGCCTGAAGCAGGCGCTGAAATCAGTGAAGGATCAGCTCTAAAGCAGGTCGTGTTGAGCCCCAGGACAGGATGCACAAGCCATCCATATGCATTGGTGATGACTCCGGGCCACATCAACCCTCAATAGGGATGGGAGAGCATACGGAACATGAGTGATTGCAGCGATGGCAACAGAAGCGTGCTGGTGATGTTCTGTGACCAACTCCGGCGGGACCTGCTGGGCTGCTATGGCGGTACCAATGTGCGAACCCCCAACCTCGATGCGCTGGCCCAGGACAGTGTCGTGTTCGACCGCGCTTACACGCCGGTAGCACTGTGTAGTCCCGCGCGCGCCAGCCTCCTGACCGGCGTCTATCCCCACCGCCACCACATGTTCAACAACTCCACCCCCGGGTATTCCTACTGCGAGCACCTGCGCCCGGACATGACCATGCTGCAGGACTGGGTCGCGGAGCACTCGCCCCATCAGACCGCATATTTTGGCAAGTGGCATATCGGGCCGGCGGCGGACCTGTATGCCTCTCGCTTCGATATCACGCACAAGTCCTACGGCGTCGGCGCACCGCTTGTCAACAACTCACATTGGCATTCCAGCACAGGTTTCGCCCCACTCGTCCGCGATGTCGCCGCAGGTATTGGCGGGACTCTTGACATGCCGATGGATGAGTTCCCCGACGTGGTTGCGGCCCGCTACACCCAGAGGTTCTTACGTGAGCGCGACAGCTCGCGACCGTTCCTCGCCTTCTGCGCCTTCCCGGGGCCACACCGCGAGTGGTTGGTTCCGGACGAATTTGGTATCCGCTACGACGCTGAGGACATACCAATGTGGCCGAACCGCCACGACCGCTTCGAGGGCAAGCCCTTCAACCAGAGGAAGCTCAGGCTCCTGCAGACACTGCCGTCGGCCCTGGACAACGCCTTCGAGGATGATGACACCCTGAGGGAGTTACTGGCCTGCTGTTTTTCCTACATCGAGTTGATTGATGACATGGTAGGTGAAGTGGTGGCGACGCTGAAAGAGCTGGGCTTGTATGATACCACGACCATCGTCTTCACCGCAGACCACGGGGACATGGCAGGCTCCCATGGATTCGCCAGCAAGGGCTCCTACATGTATGACGAGATCTACCGCATTCCGTTGCTGCTGAAATCCGCCAGTGTCGCCCCAGGCCGCGCCGATCAGCCCGTACATCTGATGGATGTCACCGCCACCTGCCTGGAGGCAATGAGCGGCCGGCCGCATACGGAGATGGGAGACCAGGAGCTTCACGGCCGGTCGCTGTTGCCATTCGCCGAGGGCACTGCCGAGTGGCCGCGCACGTGTCACTATGCCGAGTATCACGGCGATTGGTACGGGCATTACTCGGCGCGGATGGTCACCGACGGCAAGTGGAAGCTGGTCTGGAACCTCTCCGATAGGGGAGAGCTATACGATCTGAAGAACGACCCGGCGGAACTGCAGAATCGGTTTTACGATGCAAGCGCCCGCGCTGTGCGTGACCATTACTTCGAAGTGCTGGTTGATGAGGCTGAGCGCTTGGGAGATGGTCAGTTGAGGCACTTCATCCCGGATGTTGAGCAGGCCCTCGATGACTGCGCCGACGACCCGCTGCCGGTCTTGTAGGTGCATCACCTGCCCACGGCGAATAGCAGTAGTCATGAACAGTCCGAAGCATAGAGACATGGTCGCGCTTGTGTTGCTCTGCTGTTGGAGCCTGGTGGCGGCACATGGAGCGTCGGGGACTGCCCGTCTTGTCTGGTACACCTCGCCGGTGGACGACTCCGAGCAAGCCTATGGCATCTACGTGCCCTCGGCGCCTCCTGCTGCCGCCGGCTATCCGGCCGTCTTCCACACTCACGGCTATGGCTGGGGTGTCAGCAGCAACTTTTCCGATTGGCAGAAGCATTGGGCAGAGACGCACGCCTGGGTACTGATCAATCTCAACGCTCGAGGGCCGCAGTTCTACGAAGGCATCGGTGAGACCGCGACCCTGGAGGTTGCGAGAGACGCCACTGCACGCTTCGGACTCGACCCAACGCGTCTCTACATCACCGGTAGCTCGATGGGGGGCACGGGGGCATTCCGCCACGGTGTCCGCCATCCCGACATTTTCGCCGCTGCCGTCGGAGTGGACGGATGGACAGATTTCCGGCTCTGGCATCATCACTGGTACGCGCGGGCGGACCACCGCGATTTTATCGAGGAGTTCCGCAGGCCGTTGCTACAGGCTGCCTCGCCGCTGTATTGGACTCAGCGCGCCAAATGGGGTGCCGTCGGGGCCATTGTGGATGGCCGTGACACTACCGTCTGGCCCGACAATGGGCTCCAGCTACACTCCGCCCTGTGGGAGCTTGCTCTCCAGAGCGGCGGCTATCATAGCGACGTCTGGCTCAACTACAACAAGGGACATGGCGGCGGCTACAACCTGAGTACCATCTACGACTTCTTTCTCGGTCGCGAGCGCGCTACCGAGCCGCACAGCTTCCATTGCGCCACCTATCTGCTCAAGCATGGCCGTATGTACTGGGGAGGCATTGACACGTTTCACACCTTCGGCCTCCCTGCCGTGCTCGGCTCGGGTGTCGCGGGCAATACCGTCAGCGTCGCCACCGATAATGTTGACGACTTCACACTCTACCTGCAGGCCTCACCGGCGGCCGATTCCGACTCCGTGAGCATCTATGCCGATGGGCTGCTCTGCTACACCGGTTCGCCGGGCACCCTGTCATTCACGGCGCTTCGTGGTTCCGCCGGTCATGTTGCTGCCTGGCTTCCGGTTCCTGCACCCGAGAAATTCCTGCCCTATAAGACTGCCGAACTGGGGGGGCCTATCGGGGACGTACTCACAAAGCCCTTTGCAGTCGCCTACGGCACTACCGGGCGTGCTGCGCTCGCCGCCCAGCACCGCCGCGAAGCGGAGGCCTTCACCTCGGCGTGGCGTAGCTTCATGATCCGACGCGGTGTCGCACCGGATGCCATCGGGCCCTTCCCCGAGGACGAGATATCCCCACGGTTCATGCGCGAGAAGGGCTTGCTCGTCTTCGGCACCCGCGATTCCTCACGCCTGCTGCAGGCCGCCTATGCCGCTGCCGACATCCCGGTCATCATCGGCGACGGCTACATCACCGTGTCCGACGCTGGGGGAAAGACCCGCACTTACCACGGGGACAACTTTGGCGCTTTCGTCTGCTACCCCAATCCGCTCTGCGACGGTCGCCAGTATCTGCTCGTCGCACGCGGCCAGTGGTTCACTAAGCCGGAAGGCAAGATCCCCGCCGGCCTCGAGTATGACATGGAAAAGCTGCCCTGGGGCTATCCCGATTATGTTGTCTTCAACAGCGATCAGGCACAACTCCCCCACGTGCTCAATGTCAACAACAAGCCGCCGGTCACATGCTACGAGGCGGCGTACTTCGTCGAGGCCGACTTCTTCGACAGGCGCTGGCAGCCTTACCGCGCCGTGACACTCGACCGCGCGCGGATCGTCAAGCCGCCTAATGTCAGTTTCGTCCACTTGGACCGGCTCAAGCCCTCCGCTAATGGCGTCACTGTCCGGATTGTCACGGATACAGGCAAACCCTTCGCCGACGCCCGCGTCACGATAGACTGGCCTGATGCACCGGTGTCCGTTTCGGCCCTTACCGATGACCAGGGATGCGCCCACTTCACCCACCCCGACTGCCTGCCCGCTGACAGTCCGGCCCGCGTGCTCTCGGTCATGGCAACCGGTGCAGTTTATGACTTCACCGCTGATATGGCACACTCGAGCTCCGACGAGCCGCTGCGGCTGACGCTCTCTCGACCCACGCGCAGCGCCAACGCGCAGGGGAGCTGTTCCTATCTGGTGACCGCGGCACTGGCCAATCGCGGCGACCGACTTGTAACAGGGTCTCTTCGCCCGACTGCTCCGGCGGGCGCCTGGTCACCTTCTTCAGCGCCTTTCACGCTGCAGCCGGGCGGGTCTATCAAGGCGGCATTCCGCTGGCATCCGGCGGACATGGACAACCGCGCGGAGGTGCCACCGGGCGACTATCGCCTCACTGTCACTGCGCGGCCGAATAGCTTGCAGGGTGGGAGTTTACCGACTGCCGCCGTCGCAGCCGCGACCGGAGTACGCCTCGGGCTGCTGAATACGTCTTCGCTGGCGCTCGACGAGTTGACTGCCGCCGACATCACCGAGGCAGCCCCATTCCAGGTGAGCTGCGATGTCCTCAACATGGCCCCCGAGGACGCAATCGTCGAACTGGCTTGTAGTATCATCCCGGCCGATACCGATCTGGGGGACCCGTGCCGTCACTGCTACCTGCCGCCTCAGTCCGTCGCTATCCCCGGCCTCGACAAGACCGCCGCCATCTTCAAGCAGCCTGCTCCAGTCCCATCCCTGCCGGTCGGCATATACCATGCCGTGATCTATTCGCCGGGCCATCCCGAACTCACCGCCTGCATCGAGTTTACCGTTATCGCAGGCCCGTAGCCGCCGGGCGAACTAATGTCTAAGGTGAAACGTCGTAAGAGGCAGGCACAAAACCATGAGGAAGGCTCCAGCATACCTCGTTGTTCTGACCTTGCTGTACGCAGTCGGCTGCGCGCGAAACAGCGGCTCACAATCTGCGGTTGCCCAGCCGCGTGAGCCGGTCACAGCGGGCGCGTCCGTTCGCCTTCCGGCTGTCGCCGGCCAGTTCTACACCGACGACCCGACGCGCCTCGCCGAACAGGTCAAGGCCTTCATCGAGGCCGCTGAGACACCACACATCTCCGGCGACATCATTGGCCTGATAGCCCCTCATGCCGGCTATGAATACTCCGGCGCCGTCGCGGGATACTCCTATGCCGCGCTTGAGGGTCGCAGCTATAGCACCGTCATCCTCGTCGGCCCTTCTCATCGCGGGATTCCTCTCGCCGGCGCTGCACTCAGCTCCCGCGAGTTCTGGGAGACCCCCCTCGGTAAGGTCGCCGTCAACCAGGATGTTACCGACAAGCTTCTCGCCGCCAATACAAGCATCAAGCTCAGCGATCTCGCCCATGCCCAGGAGCACTCGCTCGAGGTCCAACTCCCCTTCCTCCAGACCGTGCTCGATGATTTCTCCATCGTGCCGATCGTCCTTAGTGACTTCGGCCGCCACAACACACTCGCACTGGCCGAAGCCATCGCTTCTGTGGCCGATGAGGAGACCCTCCTCATCGCCAGCACTGATCTCTCCCATTACCCCGTCGCCGAGAGCGCCTCCGAGGTGGACCACATCATCCTCGACGCCATAGCCACCTTTGACGTGGACAAGGTGTACGCCACCGACGCCGAGCAGCTTGCCCGTGGCATAGACAATCTCCATTGCACCTGTTGCGGCCTCGGCGCGGTGGTCGCCGTCATGCAGGCAGCCAAGTTTCTCGGAGCTACCGAAGCGAAGGTCCTCCACTATGCCAATTCGGCCGACGTCGAGCCGCGCAGTGCGAACCGTTGTGTCGGCTACGGCTCAGTTCTCTTCAGCGGCGCTCGTAAGCCTGCAGGAGACATTACCGGCGCCGCCGCGACGCCGCCAACCGAACTGAATGAGCCCCAGCAGCAGTATCTGCTCACCCTCGCCCGGGACACCATCGAGACATTCCTCAACCAGGGCGCGGTGCCGGAAATAGCCACCGACGACCCCGCCATGCACAACAAGCGCGCCGTCTTCGTCACCCTCACCAAGAACGGCCACCTACGCGGCTGCATCGGACAGATTGTCGCCCGTGAGCCTCTGGCTGCTGCCGTCCGCGAGGCCGCCGTCTCCGCAGCCGTTCGCGACCAACGCTTCAGTCCCGTAGTCCCCGGTGAGCTACCCAACATACATATCGAAATCAGCGTCCTGTCCCCGTTCATGCCGGTGGCTAGCTACGAGCAAGTCGAGGTCGGCAAGCACGGGGTTCTCATCAAGTCCGGCCTGCGCTCCGGCGTCTTCCTCCCACAGGTCGCTCCCGAGCAGGGCTGGGATCGCACTGAGATGCTGGAGAACCTCTGCGCCCACAAGGCCGGCCTCCCCAAAGACGCATACAAGGACCCCGACACTGAGCTATACGTCTTCACCGCTCAGGTATTCGGTGAGGAGGAGGACCACTGACCCGCAAGACGGTAGGCACTATGCAAGACAACAAGGCCGACGAGTCTCCCTTGGACGGAGCCCTGACTCGCCGCGACTTCATCAAGGGTGCGGCACTGGCGGGGGCCTGCGTTCTTTCCTCCGCGGCCGGTCTTGGCAGCCTTCCGGTGCCTGCGCAGGCCGGTACCAACGCCGGAGTACATGAAGCCCGTTATTGGGAAGCTCTGGATGGCGGCCGTGTCCGGTGCAATCTTTGCCCGTGGAAATGCATCACTTCCAACGGCCAGCGTGGGATATGTCGGGTGCGCGAGAACCGTGGGGGCAAATACTACACGTTGGTGTATGGCGAAGCTGCCGCACTGCACGTTGACCCCATCGAGAAGAAGCCGCTGTACCACTTCAAACCCGGGCAGCGGGCACTATCCGTCGGCACTGCCGGCTGCAACCTGCGCTGCCGCGATTGCCAGAACTGGGAGATCTCCCAACGCACCCCTGAGGAGCTACGCTCCGAGGGGCACTTGACGAGCGCCTCTCCTCAGGCTCTCGTCTCGAAGGCCGGGGCTAACAACATATCGGTCATAGCATATACGTACAACGAACCCATCGTTTTCTACGAGTACATGTACGACACCGCTGCGTTGGCGCGCCAGAGCGGCATCCAATCAGTCATGATATCCTCCGGCGGCATAAACCGCGAGCCGATGCTGGCCCTCGCGCCATATCTCGACGGGGTCAAAATTGACCTCAAGGGCTTCTCCGAGGACTTCTACCGCGAGTACACCTCCGGACGACTCGCACCGATCAAGGAGACCATCAAGCGCGTAATCGCTCTCGGCAAGTGGTTGGAAATAGTCTATCTTGTCGTCCCCACGGTGAATGATGCCGATGACACTATCCGGGCGATGTCCGACTGGCTGGTGAAGGTCGGCGGGCCTGATCTACCGCTGCATTTCTCACGTTTTTTCCCGGCTTACCGGCTCAAGAATCTACCGGCGACGCCTGTCGAGACACTCCGCCGCTGCCGGGATATTGCGCGCGCTGCCGGCCTCCGGCATGTCTATGTCGGCAATATCCGTAGCGTCTCGCTCTCCTCCACATACTGCCCGAATTGCGGTAATATTGTGGTTAAGCGCGACGGCTACCGTGTCCTTTCATACGATCTCAAGCCGAATGGTGCCTGCCGCTTCTGCGGGACGAAAATCGCCGGCATCTGGTAGTTCCCGCATCCGCTGCGCATTATTGCGGGCACCAACCTGTGGAAGCCAGGCAACACAACATGAGACCCCAACCGGCGGCGGGTTGTTGTCAGCCTGGGTAGAAATACCGAGGTAGTGTATCAGGACTTCATCCTCAGCGTTTACCCATGGCTGGATCAGTTCGCCTACCTGCGCAGTGTCCACAAAGGGATGCGGAGTGCCGTGGGGCTACTAGTCCGGATACTTCTCAAAGCTACACGGACCACTGATCTCCTCGCCGTCACGGCACCAAGTCATCGTGCCACTTAGCTCAGTCTTGCTGTCGGCGTGAAGCTGGACGGTCATCGTGTAGCCGGTCTGGAGCTCGTCCGGAGCCGGTGCGAGAGTAGCCGTCAGGTCGTCGCCATCCTGGACAGAGGTGCCGACGTAGTGTATGGGGCCTTCATCCCCAACGTTTGCCCATAGCTGGGTCGTTTCGCCGGCCTGTGTAGTACCCACGGCACTGCTGTCAGTTTCTCCGCCCCAGTGCATGGTCACTTCGGTCAGGACGTACACAAGGATCAAGGCAGTCGTGAATAGCTCGATTACGTTGCCGTTCCAGGAACCCCTGAGCCATGCGAGAATGTCACCTCCGGGGCCGCCGTGGCAGCCGAAGATGCACGCCAACACTGCGACACACGCCAACAATGCCAGCCACCTGTGGTTCCTCATACTCGTCATAGACCCTACCTCCCATAGCCCCTTCCACCAGGGCCTGCAACAGTGATTGCGTCCTCACGGAATGACTGAGGACGACTGCGATGTGACCATGCTCTCCGGATGCCGCATCTGTACCTGCGGCCATCTCCAGATTCTGTCTGCCTCTGAGGAGAAAAACATCCCGGGACGCAGGCGGGGAAGCTGGGCGGCAGCCACGATTAGGCAATGAAGACCCCGCCGAAGCGCGTTCCCAGTTGCCAGCCCGAGGCCTGCTTCGTAGCCGTGACTAACAGCCCGGAGCGGTCCGTTATTCCGGATACCTTTCGAAGGTGGCCGGGCCGGTGAAGTCCTCGCCGTCCCGGGACCACGTCAGGTTACCTGTCAGCTCTTGTTTCGCGTTGTCGCCATCCAAATCGAGAGTCATCGTGTAGCCGGTCTGGGGTTCGTCGGGAGCCGGAGCCAGATTGACCGCGAGCTTGTTGCCGTTTTGCACAACGGTGCCGACGTAGTGTATAGAACCTTCGCCGTCAACGTTTGCCCATAGCTCGGCAGGTTCGCCGGCCACCGCAGTGCCCACGGCGCTGCTGTCGGTCTCGGCGCCCAGATGCATGCTCACCTGCGCCATGGTGAACGCGAGGACCAGGATCGAGTTGAATAGCTCGACTACGTCGCCGTTCCAGCAGCCAAAGAGAAACGAGAAGATGTCGCCTCCGTGGCAGCCGAAGACAAGCGACAACATCGCGATACACGCCAACAGCGCCAGCCATCTATGCTTCCTGATCTTTGCCATACATCCTGCCTCCCATTGCCCCTTCTGCCAGGGGCCTGCAACAGTGATTGCGTCCCCACGGAATGACTGAGGACGACTGCGATGTGACCGTTTTCTCCCGATGGCGCATGTTCACCTGCCCCTGCCTTAGTTTTTCTTCAGACGGTGCTCGGATCCGTGGGCAGGAACGTCCTGGGGTCGAGGCGGGCTTCCTCGGCGGCGGAGCGGTAGGCGGCTTCGATGAAGGCCATGTTGAGGAGGTTGACGCGGGCAGAGGAGAGTGGCTCTCTGTTGTGGCGGATGCAGTCGGCGAAGTGGGCGACCTGGTTGCGCATCCCCACACCGGTATCAGCGTCAGCCGGGGCCTCCGTAATCACATTGCCGGCGACGTCCCAGTGCTTAATGCCGCTGCGGTCGGCCCGCGCCCAGCCTTCAGTCCCGTGGAGGTAGAAAGCCTCTTCGGGCGGCCCAGTGGCCCAAGTCGTGAGCAGATAACCCATTGTGCCGCTGTCATAGCCGAACATGGTGACGGCGGTATCGTCGGTCTTGTATTCGCGTTGTGGGAAGGCGGCGGCGCTCCATTCGGCAGATACCCAGTTGGGGAGGCCGAGATACCAGTTGAGCATATCAATGGTGTGGTAGCCCATGTCGTGAAGAGCACCGCCACCGGCGGTCTCCCACTGCCCGCGCCAGGCGAAGTCGCGGCCCCAGCGGAAGACGTACTGGCCTCGGGCAAGGAAGATATGGCCGAGGGAGGCGGCTATATCCTTGAGGCTTGCATAGGCGGGAGTGTAGCGGCGCTGAGTGGCGAGCATAAGGATGATGCCGGAGTCCTCAGCCGCCTGGACGAATTGCCGGGCCTCCGCCATGTTGCGTGCCAGCGGCTTCTCCTTGAGCAGCGGGAGGCCCAATTGGCAGGCTCTCGCGACGATGTCGGCGTGGAGGTGATGAGGGAGAATTGCGACGAGGCCATCCATCTCAACCTCGTCAAACATCTGGGCGTAGTCGGCGAATGCGAGCGCTTCGGTATCGGCGACGGCGCGGTTAAGCGCGTCCGTGTCGGTGTCAGCGGCGGCGACGAGTTCGAGCCCCTCGGTGGCCTTAATGGCCGCTACATGAGATGCACCCATGCCGCCGACGCCGATTACGCCGAGGCGAAGCGTGCTGATATCCGAATCTGTCATGGTATCTGCTCCCTGTTTATGGTTAATGTAGTATAGGTGAATTCCGCATGGTGGCGCGTGCGGCCTGCAAGAGGGGAGGATTTCCCGGGTGGAGGGCCAATAATAAGTGCATTGGGAAAGCTAACGGCCGGTAACCTGAAAAGGCTGGCACGGCGCGCAGGTCGGGGATGCGGGGCATCCAATCGCTCTACAAACCGCAACGGTCGCTAAGCGGCGACGGCGTGAGGTGAAGGGAATATCATGGGAGAGATGACGGCCATCAACGTGGAGTTGCTACGCAATAACCTCTCGATACTGATCGCCGGGCTGGGATTGCTGGCGATAGCAGCAGTAATCCTGCAGCGGGCGCTGGGATGGGCCGTGAAAGCCATTGGGCGGCTGACGCTCGATGACGAGCGCCGACTATTCAGCGATGAGCGCAGGGAACAGATTGTCGCGCACGTGAACCGGCTGGTCCGGATCGTGTTTGGCGCTTCAGCAGTGATCGGCGTCGGGTTCTTTATGTATTTGACATTTGTCGGTGTTGACGCGGCGGAACGAGTCCTGTTCCAGCTCCAGACGCTGACATGGAATGATGTCCAGCCGGTGATAGTGGGAGCGGCGCAGTTCGTCGGAGTGCTGATACTACTGCGGCTGGCGGGATGGTTGGGCCGGCTGTTCAGCGAGTGGTTAGTCGGGCAACTGCAGGCGGCTGTGATCGTACGCGTTGAAGATGAACGAGTGGAGCGGATCGGGCGGCGGCTACTGGGGCTGCTTCGGGCAGTCCTGTGGTATGTAGGAGCTATGGTGGCCGCGTATATCTTCGAACTGCCGGAAACGGGCGTGCAGGTGGTTCTGGTAGTCTTCGAGGTGATTGTGGTCTATTGTCTGGTACGGCTATTGGCGCTGGCGCTTTCGGCAGCGGTGGACGCGATCTATGAGGGCCTGGTGCAGTACTGGGACGTCACGAGTGACTCGCTGTGGGACAGCCGGCCGGAGATTTTGAGCCTGAGTGGGCGGGTCAAAACGGCTCTGCATTGGGGGGTGTATATCGCGGCGGTGATGTACCTGGCATCGCGGGTGACGCTGGGCGGCTACCACATCGGGTCGCGGCCGGCGGACATAGTTATGTATGAGTTGGCAATCTCGGCCGTGAAGATCATAGCGATCTGGATCGGTGCGATGCTGATAGTGGAGATCAGTGGGCTGCTCATACACCATTTCTCGCTACGGCCGGACACGACCGAGTCGATCCCACAACGGCGGCAGACCGTGGTCCCGCTGCTGAGAAGCCTGGTGCGCTACGCGGTGTATTTCATCGCGGCGATGATGGGTCTGGATGTGCTCGGGGTGGAGACTACGGCGATACTGGCCGGCGCAGGCATCGCCGGTCTGGCCATCGGCTTCGGTGCCCAGAACCTGATTCGCGACCTGGTCTCCGGCTTCTTCATTCTCTTTGAGGGCTACTTCCTGGTGGGCGACTGGGTAGAAACGGGCGACAAGCGGGGAACAGTAGAGAGCATCACCCTGCGCAGCACATGGATTCGGGATTTGGACGGGATGGTACACATCATCCCTAACGGAGAGATCCAGATCATTACGAATTATTCGCGTGAATATGTTCGGGCGGTCGTTGATGTGGGTGTAGCGTATGAAGGCGACCTGGAGAAGGCGATCGAGGTGAGCCTGGATGCCCTGGAAAGTTTGCGTCGCGAGAATGACGATGTTACCGGAGAGGCGACGGTAGGGGTCGTGGATTTTGGCGGCTCAGATATCGTTTTGCGGCTGCGTCTGCCGGTGAAACCGGGCCGGCATCTGGAAGTCGCCGGGGCGATGCGGCGACGTATCAAGCAGGCATATGATGAAAGTGGTGTGGAGATACCGTTCGCGCGGCAAGTGGTGATTTTTGAGCAGGCAGATGGGACGCAGGTGGATGAGATACCGATAAGGCTTGTCGGCGGGGACGAGGGGCGAACTACGTAGGATGTGGATGCTGTGCATCACGCCGCAGTTTGCTGTGAAAATTCCACGGAGCGCGTGAGTTGCAGAGGATAGGGGCGAATGGCGAACTGTCCGCACTGCCAGGCGAAGTTGCCGGATGATACGAAAGAATGTCCGCGCTGTGGGGGCGATGTATCGTGGTGGCTGCAGCGGGACCGGCAGGTGTATGGGCCTTACGACTTGACGACCGTGCGGTTCATCCTCCAAGACGACCGGGTGACAGCGGAGGACCTGGCAAGAATCGGCGAGGATGGCGAGTGGCAGGCTCTGGGGGCGTTGCTAAATGGTAGCAAGAATATGGTGCAGCAGGTTAGCAGGGATGGTGGGGCTGATCAGGAAGGCAAGTACCGGACGTGGTCGGCGACAGGCTGGCTCGTCTATGTCGGGGTTTTCCTGCTGTTGTGTGCGGGTACGGCGGTAGTGATAATCTGGCCGGCGTGGTCGCAGATTGCCCGAGGACGAACCGCAGAGGACGCGACCAGCAAGCTGGAGCAGATAGGGCTGGCACTGGAGCTGCATGCGTATGAGCATGACGGTCGCCTGCCGGAGCGAGGCGGCTGGGAGCAGGCGGTGGCGCAGTATCTGGCAGACCCGGAGACGTATCATACGGGGGCCGGTGGGAACGACACTTCATACTGGTATAACGAGCAGCTTGCGGGAGGCAAGCCGTCTGAGTGGGACAATTGCAGTAAGGTGGTGATGGCGGCAGAGCGGGGAGCTTTCGATGAGCCCGCGGGCACGCCGCCCCGTCCGGAGGGGTTTCTGTACCTGTATGCGGACGGTCATGTGGCGGCACACAGGCCCGAAGAGAGTATCGGCGACCTCCAGCCGCGAGGGTGGCACGAGGAGTAGCTGAAACGGCAGTTGGTTGCGGAGATTTCGTGGATTAGCGTATAATCGGTGATGTGTGGAGTTTTCTTCGGGAAATCCACGTATCCCATTGGAGTTTGCGGCGCAAACTGTACAGGGCCTGTGGGTTACGAAGACCTGTAGGCATATTGGGCAGGTAATGATGCATCTCGTTGAGTATGGTTGCGTAGAAGGGCGGTTGGAACGTGTTGCGAGTTGATGGACGTGAGAATGATCAGTTGCGCGATTGCACGCTGGTGCGTAATGTGAACCGGTATGCGGAGGGCTCGTGCCTGATATCGCTGGGTTACACGCGGGTGTATTGCACGGCTTCGGTGGAGGAACGGCAACCCCATTTCCTGCTCAATACGGAGCAGGGCTGGGTGACGGCGGAATATCGGATGCTACCGCGAGCGACGAGTGAGCGCACCAGGCGGGAAAACGGCGGCGGGCTTGGCGGTCGCACACATGAGATTCAGCGGATTATCGGCCGGAGTCTGCGCGCAGTCACCGATATGGGGAAGCTCGGGCGGAGGACGATACGGTTGGACTGCGACGTGCTGCAGGCGGACGGCGGCACGCGGACTGCCAGCGTCGTGGGGGCGTTTGTGGCGCTTGCGGATGCGTGCGCGGGTCTGGCGAAGAGGAATGTGATCAAGAGCTGGCCGCTGGTGGGTGAGGCCGGGGCCGTCTCGGTTGGGATCGTCTCCGGCGAGGCCGTGCTCGATTTGTGCTATACGGAAGACGTGGGTGCGATGGTTGACATGAATGTCGTCATGAACTCACAGGGTGGCCTCATCGAGGTCCAGGGCACAGGGGAGGGGCGAACCTTTACACGGGCCGAGCACGATCAGATGCTTAGTTTGGCCTGGGCAGGGATCCAGAGGCTGTGTGAGAAGCAGCGAACGGCCCTGAGTGGCGTGGGGCCGTATGCGTAGAAGAGATGAGGGGAGCAGGCGCAGTTGAGGAAGCGATTGGTGGTAGGTTCGCACAATGAGGCGAAGGTGGCGGAGATACGGGCCATTCTGGAGGATGTGGAGGTTGAGGTAGTCGGGGTATCAGAGGCAGGGGAACTCGGGGAACTTGATGAGCCATACGAGACTTTCAGTGAGAATGCGTGCGCAAAGGCCTTGCAGGTGTCGGATGCATCTGGTTTGGCGGCGCTCGCAGATGATAGCGGTCTGGAGGTAGATGCGCTGGGGGGACGCCCTGGAGTGTTCTCGAGCCGGTACGGCAGGGATGACGGAGAGCGGGTGAGTAAGCTGCTTGATGAGCTTGCGGGAGTGCCCGATGAGCAACGCAGCGCGCGTTTCGTGTGCGTGATAGCCTTGGCATACCGAGGAAAAGTGTTGGGGATGTGGGAAGGGCAATGCGAGGGTATGATAAGTCGTGAGTGTAGGGGGAGCAACGGTTTCGGCTATGACCCGGTATTCTACTACCCCGAGCGCGGCTGTACGCTAGCAGAGATGTCTGCGAGGGACAAGAACGAGATAAGCCACCGAGGGAGAGCGCTGCGCGCACTGAAAAACGATATCGGCAAGCTTGCGGCGAAGTGGGACTGATAGCGCAGTCGGCTGGGAGAGAGCGTCGTCAATGAGTGATGAAACGATACCAAAGCCGGATGTAACGGCGGATGCTGTCGGCTGTGGGGTGACCCATACGGCGGATGAAGAGGCAAGCGGCAGACCGGCAGATGACGGTAGGCTGACGGTTTTGCAGATCATTACACCGAGGCGCTATTCGGGTGCCGAGCGTGCGATGACGTATCTGTCGGAGTCGCTGGCGAAGCGAGGCCACCGGGTGGTGGTCGCGTGCAAGCACAACGAACTGCTGTTGCGAGAGTTGGATGAGCGCGGAGTAGAAAACCATGTGCTGCCGATCCGTGGGAAGCTGAATATCGCGGCACCGTTTGTAATCTCAAATTTCGCACGTCGTATCGGCGCTGATATCATCCATACGCATCTGTCCACTGCCAGCCTCTGGGGAAGTTTAGGTGCAAAGCTGGCCGGTGTACCGTGTGTTGGTGATGTGCAGTGGCTGAACCACAAGCATTGGTACCTGTTTGCTGACCGGCTGACGGCGTGCAGTCATGGGGTGCGAAAGCATCTGATAGGCCAGGGGCTGGACGGTGAGCGGATAGAGGTTGTTTATAACGGGCTTGACCCGGCACAGTTTAGCGGCTTGAGCGACGGTCAGGCGGTGCGTGAGGAGCTGGGCTTGCGTCCCGAGCAGCCGGTGATCGGCACGATTGCGCATTTTTCTCCGCGCAAGGGCCACGGCTACCTGTTGGCGGCGATGACGCAACTGGTGAAGAGGTTCGATGACCTCTGCTGCCTGCTAATCGGCGAGGGGAAGGATGAGCAACATTTGCGGCGAGCGGTCGGGGAGCTTGGTCTGGAGAAGCATGTGCGGTTTCTGGGCTACCGGCACGATGCGGTCGAGCTCATCAAGGCGATGGATGTGATGGTATTGCCTTCGCTGGTGGAGGGGTTGGGGATCGTTCTGATAGAGGCGGGGTTTCTTGGCAAGCCGGCGGTTGCCAGTGACATTGACGGTATAGATGAGGTGATCGTGAACGGGGAGACGGGAATGCTAGTTCCGCCGGCGGATGCGACTGCGCTGGCGGTGGGGATCGAGACCCTGCTTGAGGATGCGGAGTGGGGACGGGAACTCGGGCGGCAGGCGCGGTTGCGGATGCAGCGGATGTTCAGTCTGGAAGCGATGACGGATCGTGCCGAGGCGGTGTATCACGAGGTGATAGCTGAGTACCGGCGGACACACGTCGTCCGCACGGGGCGATGAGTGGAGGAGATGAATCCGGAAAGGGAGGAGGTGGCCGAGAATGTGGCGGGTGTCAGGGAAGGTGTTGCTGGCGGTTGTATCCATAGGGATAGGTGCGACGATATATGTTTTGTCGCCGACGGTGCGATTGGTGCCGCTGGAGTATTGGGCGTCGGTGGCGATATATGTGCTGGCAGCTGAGGTGGCATGGTATCTTGCGGAGATGCAGACGATACGTGGCTTGGACCTGCTTGCGCGAGCGGGTCTGCGTGCGGTGAGCCGGGCCAACTACCACCCGAGCAGTAGATTCGACGGCACGGGTCTGACAGTGGGGGCCGGGTTCCTTGACGTAGGTGCGGACAGAGATGTCGAGCGGGACATTCAGGTGAGTTTGCTGAATGCACTCACACATGCCGGCGCTGACAACCGTTTTGAGATGATAGTGGCGCCAGTCGGAGCGGGGAAAACGACAATGCTGTACCGGCTCGGGTTGGAGTTGCTAAAGCGGAAGTACCTGGTGTACATGTTGGGTGATGAAGTGAGCGAGGCGTCAGATGTGGCAGAGGTATTGGCAAGGCTGGCAAGACGCTCGGCGCGGCTTTTTGTTCTGATTGATGACATCGAACTGCAGGCGGGTATCGGGCTGTTGCTGGAGGGCTTGTTGGAGGGAGATGACAAGATAACGCTTGTGGCTGGATGTTCGCGTCAGGGGTATGATACCCTGCTGCGGGGGGGCGAGGGGCGTGCCGTGGCCGCACGGGACCTGGTGTCACTGGCGAACGTGCATAATCTGCGAATTACACCTCGGGAGACGCAGGCTCTGACGGAGAAGCTGGCGCCGACGAAATCGAGTGTGGAGGCGCAACTGACGGCGGCCCAACGACAAGCAGTCACTGCGGGGGCGAGTGACCTGCTGTCGCTAAAGGTGGGGCTTCTCCACGGACTGCTGCCGGCCGGGGTTGCGTTGGAGGCAGTGGCCGAGCTGGCAGAGCCGGAGCGGGAGCTGCTGTACAAGCTGTGTATTATTTCGCTTTGCGGGCATGACTTTGTGTTGGATGAGGTAGCGCCGGTGATTGGGAAGGATGCTGGGGACCTGATTGACACGCTGGCAGCGACGAAACTTGTTGTGAGATATGGCAAGAAAGTGTATCCGCCGCATCCGGCAGTGTCTCTGGTGTTGCTGAGGTCACCGGATTTGCTGGCAGAGAGTGAAAGAATGGCGCTAGCCGAGAAGGTGATACGAGGGCTGTCTGTATGCCGGCGACCCCTGGCGAACGCGGTGATGCGCGGCGTGTTGTATATGATGGACAGGGAGTTTGTCTCGAGGCTCTGGGTGCGTTGCCGAGATGTGTGGACCGGCGACCTCACCCGGCTCTCGCCGGGCACGGCAGTAGAGGATCTGGTACCGTTGCTCTATCTGGCCGGGGATTACGAGCCGGCGGCGGACTTGTGCCGGGAATATCTGGCGGATGAGACGCTGGGAAACCGGGCCTCCTTCCAACTGGCGTTGTGCCTCTATAGACTGGGTAGTCACGAGGCTGCGGGAGAGATACTGGACTGGTTCGTCTCACAAGGCCCATACGAACGCGTTGCGCACCTGAACTCGACGCTGACAAATATCGGGCAGGGGAAGTACGAAAAAGCCGAGCAGCACCTGAGAGTACTGGAGGAGACGGACACGCGTCTGCCGGGCCTGCACTATCTGCTCGGATATGTGGCGGAACTACAGGGGCAGACGGAACGGGCGATGGCGGAGTACCAGGAGGCGCGGGCGCAGTACGGGCATGACAATGCCGCTCTATGGCGGTTGGCTTCGCTGAAGGTGTTGACGGAGGCGAGCGGTGACGCGATTCGGTTGTATGAGGCGGGGCTGCAGCAGGATCCGGGTCATGTTGAGTACTACGGTGGTCTGGCTGTGGCTCACTATCTGTCGGGCAATAATAGCCGGGCGATGGTCCAGAGTGCGCGAGCAATTCACGCCGGCATTGATCCGGCAGTAGTGCGCAAGGCAGTGGCGAGGGCCTGCATGGAGTATGGCCTCTACGACCAGGCGCTGAATGAACTGCGAAACTGCCTGACGTATATGCCTGATGATATCGAGGCACAGATTCTGCTGGGGCATTGTCTGCACAGCCAGAATGACTTGGGCGGGGCGAAAGATGCTCTGGAGGCTGCGGTTGCGTCGGCGCCGGAATCGCTGATGGCAAGACAGGAGCTGGCCTCATGCCTCCTGGACCTGGAGGAATACGAGAAGGCGGAGGCAGTGCTGAGCGAGGTAGTGGATAGCCCGATGACGACGCCGGAGATATATGTGCTGTCGGCGATGGTGGCTGCGAACCGAGGGGATGTGAAGGAGCAAGGGCGGTGGGCGCACCTGGCACTGGATGCGGGCGACGAAAGTGGATGGGCGTGGTTCATCTACGCACGTGCGCTTGGTGGTGAGGAGGCAGCAGAGATTTATGAGACGGCTGCGAACAGGCTGGCACAGACGGCGGTGACCGGCAATCGGGTTGAGAGCGCAGCGGCGTACCAAGCGATCGCAGTGTGTAAGCAGGGAGTAGGGGATGAGGCAGGATCGAGGCAGGCAGCCGCGCGGGCTCGCGGGCGCATCATCGGCAGTCAATACGCCGGTGAGCCGGTGCTGTCAGCGCTGGTGTTGCGCTCGGTGAGCAGTGGGGAGTTTATGGAGCAGTTGCGGCAATTCGGGGTGGATGAGAAGAGTGAGTGAGGGTTAGAAACGTAACTCTCGCTCAGGAATTTGGCGGACTCAAACTCCACAGGGCCTGTAAGTTGCAGAAAAGAAGGGCGGAGAACGCGATCAGGGGGACTTCCGGAAGGAAGTCCCCCTTGATGTATGTTGGGTTCAGTGTATCGCTCGGGTTAGTGGTAGCCGGTCGGATCGGTGGGATGGTTAATGGAACGTACGAGGTGGGCGTAGGTATTGCCGAAGTAGAAATCGCTGACCCATGTGCCGGGTGGCGCGGCCGCATCAATGGCGTCGAGTTCGTCCTGGGTGAACGTTATGTCCACGGTTTCAAGTGCTGCGCGGAGATGCTCGACGGTGCGCGGGCCGACGATGGGGCAGGTGATGCCGGGGCGCTGCTGGAGCCAGGCGTGTGCGAGTGCGGGGAGGTCAATACCCTTGGACTCGGCAATGGGAATGAGCTGCTCAACGCGGTCGAGAGCCTCGTGGGTAAAACGCTTGTTGTTGTCGGGATCGGCGCTTGACCAGCGATGGCCTTCGGGAATCGGCTGGCCCTTGCGGTACATGCCGGTGAGGAGGCCATAGGCGAGCGGGCCCCAGGTGACTAGACCGATGCCATGCCTCATGCAGGTCCAGACCATTTCCATCTCGAGGCCGCGATCAAGGAGTTGATAGGGGGGTTGCTCGGCGACGATGCGCGGATAGTCGTATTTCTCGTGCATCATCAGGCCCTCCATGACCAGCGGCACCGGCCACTTGGAGGTGCCGACATAGAGAATCTTGCCCTGCTTGCGAAGGACATCGAGTTGTCCAAATATCTCGTCCATCGGAGTGGTGATGTCCACAACGTGAAGGTAGAACAGATCCAGCCGGTCGGTCTGGAGCCGCTTGAGGCTGTTATCCACGGCGCGGGCAAGATGGTAACGACTGGCGCCACGGTCGTTTTGGCCTTCGCCCATGCTTGCGACGGCCTTAGTGGCGAGGACGATGTCGTCACGCTTGCCGTTTTCCTTGAGGGCGCGGCCAGTGAACTCCTCGGAGACGCCACGTTGATAGCAGTCGGCGGTGTCAATGAAGTTAATGCCCGCGTCGAGGGCTTCGTTGATGATCTGGTGAGCCGTCGGCTCCTCGGTGACGCTGCCGAAGTTCATTGTGCCGAGGCACAGTTGTGAGACTCTGGTTCCGGTCCGGCCAAGTTGTCTGTACTCCATGATGTCCTCCTGTTTTTTGTACGATGAGCGCGGCTTAGTAGCCGTAGGGATTGTCTGAAGCGATGGCTTTGCGCATGCGGGCATAGACGTTGCCGTCATAGTAGCTGCTGACTGCGGTGCCTGGTGGGGCGAATTGGTCAATATTGTCGAGTTCTTCCTGGGTGAGCTTGATTTCGGTGGCTTTGACGGCGGCCTGGACGTATTCGACTTTGCGGGCGCCGATGATTGGGGCCGTGATTCCCGGCCGCTGCAAGAGCCAGGCGTGACAGAGGTCCGGGAGCGCTATGCCCCTGGCCTCGGCAAGCGGCATCAGGTTCTCGATGAGGTCGAGAGCTGCGTTGGTGAGGCGACTGTCTTTGGATGGGTCCACCGACGACTTGCGATGACCCTCGGGGAATGGTTGGCCCTTGCGATACGCACCGCCGAGAATGCCGTTGGCCAGCGGTCCCCAGGTGCACAGGCCGATGCCGTGTCTCATGCAGGCCCAGACGAGTTCGTTTTCGATGCCACGGTCGCAGAGGTTGTAGGGAGGCTGCTCGGCGACGATGCGTGGGTAGCCGTACTTCTCGTGCATCATGAGACCTTCCATAATGAGCGAGATCGGCCACTTGGATGTTCCCACATAGAGGATCTTGCCCTGTTTGACGAGGATGTCGAGCTGGCCGAAGATCTCGTCGAGGGGCGTGGTGATGTCCACGATGTGGAGGTAGAAGAGGTCTATGCGGTCGGTCTGGAGGCGTTGCAGGCTGGCGTCAACTGCGCGGGTGAGGTGGTAGCGGCTGGCACCGTGGTCGTTGGGTCCTGGGCCCATATTTGCGACGGCCTTGGTGGCGAGGACGATGTCGTCGCGCTTGCCATTCTGAGCGAGGGCCTTGCCGAGGCGTCGTTCAGATTCCCCGTTCCCATAGCAATCGGCGGTGTCAATGAAGTTGATGCCCAGCTCGATGGCCTCATTGACAACGGCGATGAAGGTTTCCTCGTCGGTGAGAGAATCGATCATCATGCCGAGGCAGAGCTGCGAGACTCTGGTTCCGGTACGTCCGAGTTGTTTGTACTCCATAATGTCCTCCTGTTGCTGATGTGACTAGGTTGGCTCAGTAGCCGTAGGGGTTGTCGCCGTTGACGGCTTTGAGCAGTTGGGTGCTGGTAGCGTAGTAGGAACTGACGAACTCACCGGGGGGCTGTAGCTCGTCAATTCTGTCGAGTTCTTGTTGCGTAAGCTGGATGTCGGTGGCGCGCACGGCTGCTTCGAGATGCTCGATGGTCCGAGCGCCGACGACGGGTGATGTGATGCCCGGTCGCTGCATTATCCAAGCGAGAGAGAACTCGGCTAAGGGCACACCTCTAGCCTCGGCCATGGGAATGAGAGCTTCGATGAGGTCGAGAGCCTCCGGATTGAGTCGGCCCTTGCTGTCGCTCGGGTGCGGGAAGCGATGCCCTCGCTCAATGTCGCGGTCCTTGCGATAGACGCCTGCGAGCATTCCGGTAGCGAGAGGTCCCCAAGGGCAGATGGCGATACCGTGACGCAGGCAGGTCCAGACAAGCTGGCTCTCAATACGTCGATCGGCAATGTTGTAGCCGGACTGCTCGGCGACGATGCGAGGATAGCCGCATTTGTCAGCGATCCACAGGGCCTCCATGATGAGAGGCACCGGCCACTTGGAGGTGCCGACATAGAGGATCTTGCCCTGTCGGACGAGGATGTCGAGCTGGTCGAGCACCTCGTCGAGAGGAGTTGTGATGTCCACGATGTGGAGGTAGAAGAGGTCTATGCGGTCAGTCCGGAGGCGCTTGAGGGAGGCTTCGACGGCGCGGGAGAGATGATAGCGGCTAGCACCGTGGTCATTGGGGCCTGGTCCCATGCCGGCGACGGCTTTGGTAGCGAGTACGACGTCGTCGCGCTTGCCATTTGCCTTGAGCGCCTTGCCAAGATACTCCTCGGAGACGCCGGTAGTGTAGCAGTCGGCGGTGTCAATGAAGTTGATGCCGCTGTCAATGGCCGCGTCCACAAGTGCGGCGGCCTCTTGCTCGTCGTTGCGAGGGCCGAAACCCATGGTGCCGAGACATACTTTTGAGACCCTGGTTCCGGTGCGGCCGAGCTGTCTATACTCCATGATCTTCTCCTGTAGAGAGCGAATAGCAGATGGCGCGAAGTGACTGAGGTAAATGCTAAAATGCACCGAGCGGTTCGGGTTTGTTGACCGCGCGGCACATGCGGTCGTAGAGAGTGCAGTAATCGGTGACATTGCCGCCCGGTGCGATGGCCTCGTCAACCTTGTCCAGCTCTTCCTGGGTAAGCTCGATTTCGCAGGCCTTGAGAGATGAGCGCAGGTGCTCGACGGTGCGCGGGCCGGCGATTGGTGCAGTGATGCCCGGGCGCTGCATGAGCCACGCGGTGGAGAACTCGGCGAGTGAGCAGCCGCGCGCCTCGGCCAGGGGAATGAGTTTCTCGACGAGGTCCATGGTTGCCTCGGTGTAGCGGTTGTGGCCGTCGCGCTGGCCGATTTCTTTGAACTTATGGCCCTCGGGTGCGGCCTGGCCTTTGCGATACACGCCGCTGAGGATGCCGCCGGCGAGCGGGCCGAAGGGAACGATGCCGATGCCGTGCCTGAGGCAGGTCCAGACCAGCTCCCACTCGATGCGGCGGTCAGTGAGGTTGTACGGGGGCTGCTCGGCGACAAGGCGCGGATAGCCGTGTGTTTCGCTTAGTGTGAGCGCCTCCATGATGAGCGGCACGGGCCATTTGGAGGTGCCCACGTAGAGTATCTTGCCCTGCTTGACGAGGACATCGAGGGTATCAAGAGTTTCATCAATGGGAGTAGTAATGTCAGTGATATGGAGGTAGAAGAGGTCTATGCGGTCGGTCTGGAGCCGCTTGAGACTGGCCTCGACGGCGCGGGTAAGATGGTAGCGGCTGGCACCGTGGTCATTGGGGCCCTCGCCCATGGTGGCGACGGCCTTGGTCGCGAGCACGATGTCGTCGCGACGGCCGTTGGCTGCTAGCGCCTTGCCGAGGTACTCTTCGGAGCCACCCCTGGCATACACGTCGGCGGTGTCTATGAAGTTGATGCCGCCGTCAATGGCCTCGTCAACGATGCGCTGCGCCTCGTCGAGGTCGGTACTCCCCACGAAATTCATGGTGCCGAGACAGAGCTTCGAAACGCGAGTTCCGGTGCGTCCCAGTTGTCGGTATTCCATTTGCGTCCTCCTGCAGGGCAAAATGCCCCGCGTCCAACTCGGAAGTGGTGAGGCCCTCAGGTGCGTCAAGGCGCTAGCTTCGCCGTGTGTGGGCTGATACCTCTCTAGACTGTAAGAATATTGCGAAAAAGTGCGGGAGTTGGGCGGAGGCCGGAAGGCAGGTCAGTTGAGGTGCCAAATGGTGAAGTTGAGCACCAATGCGAAGCTGACCCAGAGTAGGTATGGTACGAGCAAGATGCCGGCGAGTCGCGAGAGGCGCCAGAAGAGCAGCAGGTTTGCGACGATAGCTACCCAGAGCACCGCGATTACAATCGCGGCGAGACCGATGTTGTGGAGACCGAAGAATATGGGGGACCAGCTCAGGTTGAGCGCGAGCTGGATAATGAAGACAAGTAGAGCAACACGGACACTGGAAGTCTGCCATCCGCGTCTAATGATGATTACCGCGGCGACGAGCATCATCGCGTAGAGAATCGGCCAGACGATGCCGAAAAGATAGCTCGGCGGCGTAAATGTCGGCAGGACAAGACTCTCGTACCAGGCAGGATCAAACATGGGCTCTCACTTCCTTTCGCAAGATGCTCAGGAAAAGGGACGCCGCACAACTCCTCACCCCTTTGCTTACCCTCTCCGGGGAGAGCGGCAGCGGCAACAGCCACGCGGGGTCCAGCGTCAGTCGGTCAGTTCAACGACTACGGCAGCGTAACGGCCCAGCGCAGGTAGCTGCAGCCGCGTCTGGGCGTCCTGGTGGGAGAACTCCACCACGATGCCCGGGTATTCGCCGGCTTTGGCATCGAGTTGCTCTGCGTCGTAGTCAGGTGAGATGGCATAGGCGCAGAGAGGTACGGCTGCTGTGCGCAGCGTCACCTCGATAGGCTGGGTCTGTGGATATGTGACAACGTCAGGCCAGACGCCGACCTCCTGGCCGTTCTCGAGGATCGTGCCCGAGGTGTTGATCTGATGAATGACGATGGCGCGCCGACCGGAAGGCAACTTGTGGGAGAGGCAGCCGAGCATCTGACCGCACTCGTCAGTTGACGGAGCCTGCAGCGGCCACGGCTGAGGATGGGCGAGCTCGATGAGGTCGCGAGTGAGCTCGGAGGCCTCCAGGACGCGCGTATCCGTGAAGGCAACGGGCTCCGTATTGCGGCCGAGGGTTCGGTCCTGGTTACTGAGAGCGCCTAGGTGGCCGGTCAGAGCCAGTACTGTGCCCCTGCCGAAGGTGCTGCGGAGCAGAAATGGCCTGGCGCCGGCGGCTGTCTGCGCTTCGCCAAGGACCTCGGCCGTGGTGTCGCTCACCGTAGCCAGCAGAGCCTTCTCGATTTGCTTGCCCGCCAGTGCGGAGCTCAGGTTGCTATCTGCGGGTGCGGATATGGTGTAGGTCACCCGGTCGGATTTGGCGAGGCTAACGCCGCATAGGTCCTTGAGCAGCGACTGTGGGCGCGGCTTGCCGGTCTCATCCCATATTCCGGCCTCACCGGCGACGATGAGATTCCCGCCGCCGCGTACGTAGGCGGTAATCACGTCGGCCTGCTCTTGCGACATGCACGCGCAGGCGGGGAGTACCAGCAGCTTGTACTGGCTAAGGCGCTCATCGGTGACGTCGCCCTCGAGTATCACGTCATAGGGACGGTTTGCAGCCGTCATGACCTGGCACCACCCGCGCCACTCGGTGAGGAAGCTGTCGCGGTGGGGCGGATAATAGAGGTCGCGGGTGTGGCGGGAGAAGAGCACGGCAGTGTCAGCGATGCTGGCCCCGCGGTAATAGACTGCGCTGTGGTCGCGCTCGAAGTTGAGGGCTTCGCCCCATGTCGCGGTGCTCTTATGGTACTTCCAGACCCAGATGTTCTGGCCGAACGCCTTTATGTAACTCCAGATGAAGATGAAGTCGTTGTCGTCGTTCGGATAGGAGAGGGTGAGGACCGGCGTCTTGAAATGGACGCCGGCGACTGAGTAGTAGGCCATGCGCGGCGCGTCGGCCAGCCACATGTAGAAGTGGTGGTGGCCCGAGCTCTCGAAGAAGGCGATGTTGTGGGAGCGCATGAATTCCTCCAACTCATCGCCCCAGTTGACCGGCATGTTGATCCCCGCGCCGCCGGCCAGGCAGCCGAACCAGACATCATCATTGTCCAGAACCGCTTCCCCAAATGCCTTGTAGAAATCGCCGACCCACCGCATCCGGGCGGTAATCCAGGCGCGCCAGAGTGGGGAGTCGAAGTTGCCCCAGTGCTCTGATTCTGCACTGGTGGGCAGTGTGAAGCCGGTCTCCTGCTTGAACTTCGCGCGGCAGACGTCGCAGCCACATACGAACCAGTTCGGCAGCCACTCGACCTCATCGGTCATGAAGCCATCGACGCCGGTTTGCTCCTTGAACTCCTTGCAGCGAGCGAAGTACTCGCGCCTGAAGTCCGGGTTGTTCATGCAGAACAGGTTGATCGTGCCCTTCCTCGTGTTCCAGACAGACATTCCGCCGGTCCGGACATCGCGCTGCGACCGTTCTTGCCAGTCATCTGGCATATCGCTTATGAACGCACAGGTGTTGTGATGCACCACGCGCATGCCGAACTTGTGACATGCCTCGACGAGGTTGCGGGTGGCCTCGATGGCCTGCTGGGCTGCGCCATGGGTGCGCCAGGTGGCATCCCTCGCCTCGGACATGTGCTGGCGGTGCCCCTCAGTGAGGATGAAATTGGCGCCGAGTGAATAGTACCTGGCAGCCAACTCGTCGGCGCCTTCGGGGCTTAGGTCTGCTGGGTAGTCCGTGTCCACTACGCGCATGTCGTAGCAGTCCGGGGGAAGCGGCAAGGGGTTCTGGGTGACATGTTGCACCAGCACAGCGGTCAACTCCTCAGTTAGCCGCTGGGCCGGGGCAATGGCCTGCAGGATGGTGGTCCTGTCGGCAACGGCATCGAGATTCCGCTGCAAGTCGGCCAGCCGCGACGTCACCCTATCAGCGAGAGCCGCCATGTCATCCGCCAACCGACCGCCGGCTCTGCGTATGTCATTGCACCGGTCGGCAACCGCGCTCCGATGGTCCGCGAGGAGAATCGCAATCGGGGCAACGCCGGCTTGTGGATTGGTGGTCGGGTCGTAGGCCAAAGCTGCATCGAGCATCTGGTTCAGGAGCCTGTTGTGTGGCGGTCTGGTGCCGGTGACAAGTGAAAGACAAATCGAGGAGTATATGCATTGTCCGCGGCCGGCGGTGACCACTACCAGACCGGGGCCCCTGTTCGTATCTGCGAGCACCTTCACAACTTCGGGTTGGTTGATGGTCACTCCTGTGGCGGTGCCGCCGTAGGGGAGCTTCTCGCCATCGGCGAATCCGGCGGTGATGGGATGGTCTGTTGCGGTGATGATGAGCTCGGGGACATTGGGCGCTCCGCCGCCGCTGATCGGGAGGTCGCGCACCCGCTCGAGAGCATGTTGCTCCATGATGACACTGCCGCCGGCGAGAAGATAAGCCTTCAACGCATCTATGGCATCCTCGGGCAGGCCGACTCTCTGGCCGATTCCCGTCACCACGATGAGCACGTCGTACCTGCCGAGTACCAGGGGATCGGCGATGTGGCTTTCGGAAATGATATCGTACCCAATGCCGCGCTGCTCGCAGATGGCTTTGTAGCCGCGCAGGTAGTCCAGACTATCGGCCTGCACGTAGCCGATCATGCCGACGGGGGCGGCGTGAGATGCCGCGGCTGCAGGTAGGAGCATGAGGCAAGACAAGGCAGCAGACAGGCCTATTTTCTCCATGGCTGGGTCCCCTTCTCGGGCTTGAAATCAGCACAGCGGCTTGAACTTCTTGTAGTAAGCTTCGGCAAGGGCGATGCTTTCGGTGACCGGCGACATCGGCTCAATGAGGGTCGCGAAGCCGTTGTAGCCGACCGCTTTGAGTGCGGCGAAGGCCTTGCTGAAGTTGACGCCGTCAGGATCATTGGGGTCGCAGCGGACGAAGCCGTGACCCTGATAGACGATGACGCCCTCGCCCTCGGTCGTGTCAACGGGCTTGAGGTTCTGTAGGGAGACATTGAAGAGCTTGTCTCCGAGGGTTTCGAGGGCCGCCTGACCATAGTCGCGGCCGACGAGGACAAAATTTGCGGGCTCGTAGGTGAGGCCGAAGTTGGGCCGGTCAACTTCCTGACAAACGCGCATGGCGCCTTCGATGGTCTCAGTGGGGCCGCCGGTGTGAATCTGGACGACGACGCTGACTTCGTGTTCGGAGACGATGTCGCAGGCCTTCTGAACCCACTGCACGTCGGAGATGCCCATGAGAAGGGAAGGGGTGGCAAGTGAGCGGGCGACTTCGGCCATGCGGCGGACATGCTGGAGGTCATGAG
>CAZCJS010000010.1:4196-34022 GCA_964498775.1 uncultured Armatimonadia bacterium | reverse complement strand
GAGCACGCGCCGAAAACAACAAGATCAACTGGGCCTTGTGCGCATACAGCGCCGCCCTTTTATACTCATCGGAGTCCTCGGGAAAGAGCCGCTTGGCATAGTGATAGCCCAGGGCTAGGCTCGAGGTGATGTTTCCCTCCAGTCTCTCCAAAGCCAGCACGTAGTACTTGCCCAAGAAGTAGAACCGCCTACCGTCGCAGTCACCATGAGTCTGGCCGTCAAAGTGGTCATGCGGAATGTTCCGATGCGCCTTCGACCATGCCGCGTCGTGCGTCCGCGACCATTGCTCATCGGTCGGAGCACATCCCTCGCCGTCGTCCGGATAGTCGGGATTGGGGTAGTAGTAGTACTTGCGGCCCTCGGCCTTACAGTGCTTGCACACCACCTTCCAGGGCTCATCGAGGCTCCACTCGAAGTCCATGTAAAAGCGCGTCTGGAAGGGATGGATAGGGCAGGTGATCGTGTAGTGGCCACGCGGCTCGAAGTTAGCAAAGAACTGCCGATACCATTCGTCGGATTTGGCGGCCCAGCCGTCCGCTGCAGCGAGAGCACTTTTTACCTGCGAAACTGCAGCCCCGTCACCGGCTCTGTAGGCCGCAATTACGTCCTCCAGAGGCTTCTCAGCGACATAAATGGCCGGATTCGCTGGTATCTCAATCTGCTGGAGGTCGTCCGCTCTCAGCGCTGACACCCGCTCTATTCTCACTTCATCAATATACACAGGCCCAAGTTGCAGACCCTCATCCTCGAAGCCGTCCACCAGGAACATAATGCAGAATTTTTTCGTGCCCAACCCCGGCGTCACAGTCGTCTCGTAATGGGTCCATTCAGCAGCGCGGGGCATACTCCGAATCCCGCCGGACCCGTCAATGCGATCACCGGCTAAAGCTTCGTCGGTCCGCCAGCCGCGCAGGTACATCCGCACACTCGAGCAGTCACTCTTGAACCAGAAGCTGACCCGGTAAGCGACCCCGCCTGCAGGAAACTTGTAGTACTTATCCCCCGGATTAGGAACGTGAGCAATAGCGTTAGGCCCGGTAAAGCCGTTACCACTCCCTTGGCAGAGCGCGCTACTGGTGTACATGCGCCCCTTGTTCTTGCCTTCCTTCCAGGGCGCGAAATCCCGAGGGATAAAGTACACACCCTTACCCTCGTAGCCTTCTTGCAGCGACCCCCATTCATCCACTGTAGCGTAAATATCCCAGCCGATCGGCTTACCCTCCGCGACCTGTTCGCAATTCCCGTTGTGCGACAGATCCGGCCCATCAGCGATCGCGTAACTGATTAGCAGCGCTGTCAAGGCGCACACCATGGCAATGAGAGTCTTATCAGGCATAGTCCACCTCCGGCGGGGAATTCGCCCTGAAGGCATTTCTCACCTTCATAAGCCGGTCGCAGTCGAGTACACCATAAATATTCTGCAGGGATCTAAAGTCACACGAGGAACGTACGCAGCGGGGCACGCCAAGGCAGGACGCCAAATACCAAGACCAGTCTCAAATGGCACACGCGCAGCGAAGAATCAGCCCACCGGCGCTGCCGCAACCTCTTCAGGAATCTCGTAGCGATCCATCTTCGCACGAAGTGTCTTGCGGGCGATGCCGAGTATCTCAGCGGCCCGCGTCTTGTTATTGCTCACCACTCCGAGCACCTTGATGATATAAGCCTTCTCCACATCCTGGAGGTCCACAAGCGTTTCCGGGGTCTCAGGCAAATGTGCGAGAGCCTTCTGCCCCTCATCCAGCGACGGTTTCTCGGAAACATGGCTTCTCAGCGCGGGGAGGTAATTGGGCATCGTACCGTTCGCACCAATCATCAGGTGAGTAGGCTCGATGACACCACCGTCGGCGATGAGCAAAGCACAGCGGATCACATTCTCCAGCTCCCGCAGATTGCCCGGCCAGTCATACCGTTGTAGTTGCAGAACCGCTTCCATCGAGAGAGTGTATGACGCAGCGGGACCTTCCGCCCCATGACGCTTGATAAAGTGCTTCGCGAATAGGATTATGTCCTCGAGTCGCTCGCGCAATGGCGGTAGATGCAGGGGCACGACGTTAAGCCGGTAGAAAAGGTCTTCACGGAAGGTGCCCTTTTTGACTGCCCGAGGCAGGTCGGCGTTCGTCGCGGCAATAGTGCGCACATCTACCTCTATGGTCTGAGTGCCTCCCAGGTGCATCAACTGGGAGTCCTGCAGGAAGCGTAGCAGCTTGACCTGCATTTCCATGCTCATCTCCGAGATCTCGTCGAGGAAAAGAGTGCCTCCATCCGCCATTTCGCACAAGCCAGGCTTCTTGCTGGTAGCGGACGTGAAAGCGCCCTTCTCGTGGCCGAACAGCTCGCTCTCCAGTAGCGCCTCCGGTATCGCCCCGCAATTCACCGGCACAAAGGCGCGGTTGCTCCGCTTGCTCATGTAGTGGATCGTGCGAGCTAGATATTCCTTGCCCGTGCCGGTCTCGCCCTCGATAAGAACACTGACGCTGCTGTCGGCCACCTTGGCGCCTGCTACATAGCATCCCTCCACGATCGGGGAGCGTGACAGCACATTATGGAAATCGAAGCGGCTCCGCAGAGATTCCCATAGGTAGGCGTTGTCCAAAATTTCGGCGGATGAGTGCATGATCCGCTTGATCTTGGCGAGCAGTTCCTCAGGCTCGAACGGCTTGCACAGATAATCCGCCGCGTACTCCCCGAGTGCCTCAATCGCGCTCTGCACGCTTGGAAAGCCGGTAATAATCAGCGCCGGCACTGTACACGATTCTGCTCGCAGTCGCCGCAGCAGTTCTACACCGTCACCGTCCGGCAGCTTCCGATCCAAGATGAGCAGACGGAAATTTTCTTGCTGCAGAGCCATTCTGGCCTCTGCAATACTTGACACTAGCGTCGTCTCATAGCCCGCGGGTGTCAAAATCTCACTGAACAACTTTTGCATCGAGGTCTCATCTTCGAGCACCAACACACGTGTTTCGTCACTGCCATCCGGCATTGGCCTGTCCCTCCCTACAGAAAAATGCCCGGTGCGCGGAAGTTGCTGCGAGGAAACTTATTGGTGGGTAATAGCTCCTGCTGTCGGCGTAATGCTGCGGTGAAGTCACGCGATGCCTGGTACATACTCGCCCGGTTTAAGTCCACTATGGCACACTGCCGGGAATACTTGAGCCACAACGGGAAAATATGTTTCGGTAGTGTGGGCATTTCTCGGTCTATGTGAGAAGTTCGTGTAGCAATACGGCATTGGCCGGCAGAAATGTGGTAGCCCTGGTCTCGCAAGTGACAGCGAGGAATGTCCGCATTATGTGCAGGTAACGGCCCGGACGCGGAGAACTCTAGCGGAGGTGTGATGGCGTGTGCAGTGCGTACTAAGCAGGATACTCGAGGACGAACTCAACAGGAGGTTTCAGCAATGAAAATCGGCATAGTGTCATTTGGCGACGGGCGGAAACGAGTGGCCGACAGTCTGGCCGAAGACACGATGGGCTTCGAGAAGAAAATCGCTGACTGGCTGGAAAAGGAAGGTCACGAGCCGCTGCGCTACAATCGGGTAGTCTATAACTACGCCGGAGCGGATGAAGCCGCCACACTCTTCGAAACAAACGAATGCGACATAGTGGTCTTCAACTTCTGCGTGTGGTCCTATCCGGACTTTTCAGTCCAGTGCGCGCAGCGGCTGAGCGTGCCGATTCTCCAGATCGGGAATATCAACCCGGGCTACCCGGGATGGGTGGCCTTCTTCTGCTCGGCGGGCTCACTCGATGAAGTCGGTATCCCCTATGGTCGCGCTCTCGGTGACATTGATGATCCGGCAGTCGCCGACCAGGTCCGCAAGTTCCTCGCTGACCATACTCCGGACGTCCGGGCCACCGGCGAGGATGTCGCCGACGCGCTCTACGGGATGAGATTCGGCGAGTTCGACGGCCCCTCCATGGGAATGTATACCGGCCATACCGATGCCAGCCAGTGGATGTCGCAGCTCGGTGTCCACATCTGGCACCGCAGCCAGTTGACGCTCTTCCAGGAGGCCAAGCGCATTGCTGATGATCGCGTCGCAGCCGGTCTCGCCTGGCTTGAGGATGTCGCCAAGGAAATCCGCTACGACGGCGATGCCCTGACGCCGGGCATGGATGGCACACTGGCTCGGCAAGTGCGTTGGTATCTGGCCATGAAGGACATCTGCCGCGACTACGGGATAGATTTCTGCGGTCTCACCGGCCAGCTTGATATGACCGAGTATGAAGACGGTATCACCGCCGACCTCCCCGAGGCGCTCCTCAACGACACCACCGACTGGGAAGATGAGCAGAAGAAGCCGATCATCACTGCTACGGAATGTGACTGCAACGGGGCACTCACGATGCAGTTGCTCCACCTCATTAGCGGCCAGCCGGTGCTGTTCGCCGACCTCCGTCACTACCATGCCGACCTCGACCTCTACGACCTCTGCAACAGCGGGCAACATAGCCCCTGGCTGGCAGCCCGCAGCGATAACTACCGTGAGAACTGGCAGCACGTGACCCTGACGCCCGCTGATCGCTTCTACTTCAATGGCGGCGGCGCCTCGGTGCACTTCTTCGCCAAGCCCGCCGACCCGGTCACCTTCGCTCGCATCACCCGCTATAAGGGTATCTTCCGCTGCCACATGTTTACCGGCAGCTTTGCAGAGCTACCCCGCGACCAGGAAATACAACTAGGTGACCAGACCAGTCCGGAATGGCCACATGCCTACGCGCGCTTCGACTGCACATACGAGGATTTCGCTGCCCGGTTCTCCTGCAACCACATCCACGCCGCAGTCGGCAACTATCTCGGAGCGCTCAACGCGGCCTGCGAGGCCCTCGACATCGAGACCATCGTGATGAGTTGACAAAGCGATGAATCGCCTCGCCACCGGCAGCTATACTGTTAGGGCAGCTTGAGCAGCCGCGCGAGGTTGTTGTACGCAATGTCCGCGATATCCCGATGCGTCGCGCCGGCGTCTTTCAGGAACTCTGCCATGTTGCTTACAGTCGGAGGGTACGGGTTTTGCTGGGCGGCGCCGTGGCCGAAGATCATCCCATAGGGCAAAAACGGGGGGCCGACTCGCGTCACCCAGTCAGTGCCGGCGATGAGGCGACTGACAGGGATGCGCTCCAGCGCACTCCTCACACCGGGTGAATTGAAGTCGCGTATCTCCGCCCAGAAATTATCCGGGAACCGGCCGAAGTGCGCCTCAATCTGGTCGAGATAGCCGTCCACTACGGGCGGGGCAGCGGCGTCCATGCCGATGAAGTGAGCGAGGATGTACTTCGCATCGGGCACGCGCTCGACGAGGCCGAACAGGTCCGCAAGCTGGCCGCTGCCCCCATCCTCGAACTGCCCCTGCGGACCCGCATTGGATGTCGAGATATGTACCTGCATCGGGACATCGTACTCGACGACCCGCTCGGTAATCGTTACGACCGCCGCGCTGTTCATCATGTAGTCGAAGATGTACTGCACCATCTCCCCCACCATGACGAAGCCCCACTCTTCGAAGGCCAGTTCCATTGTCTCTAGCGATTCATCGAGGAAATGGGGATTGGGCGTGAAGGCACCGTAGAGGCGTCCCGGCGCGCGCTGAACCAGATCATTGATGAATTCGTTTGCAGGCCGCACCATGCCGGCCCTCTCCATCATCAGCGACGGCCAGGGGAAATCGGCGCTGAGGACGAGACGCAAATCGGTACCACTTGCATCCAGCACCGCAAGAAGATCCTCGATGATGTCGCCCCGCGGAGTTCGATCCGCATCCATGTTGCTGACATGGGTGTGGCCGTCGAGCCATCTGGGTACTGCCACGGTGGATGGTCTCCCCTCGAGCCAGTCTCCGCCAAGTCTCCGATTAATGCCCATGCCCCTTCTTTTCGCGTCCTGTCAACACCTGCCTTTCGAATTAGCATACATCTCGTTCATCCGCCCGGCTGCCTTGCCGATTCTTCCAATAGTCGTTCGCGCACACAAGCAGGAGATCGATCACCGCCGGCGAATACAGGGAGCAATGTCTGAAGTGAACACCGCTTGGGAATACAGACAGCGGCGTAACAATCGAGAGAGAGGTGTAGAATGCACTCACTGAGGGGCTACCGAGGGCTGACGCTTGTTCTGGCTATCAGCGTGGCAGTGAGTCTACTTGGCTGTTCTGGCAGCGGCGGCAGCAATGCCCAGGTACCTAACGCTTCTACACGCTCTGCAGCAGCAGTCTCATCTTCCCAGGCCCGTCTCCTCGGCGACCTCGACGATGACGGCCAACCCTCCGTGGGCGACGCAATTCGCATTCTGCGCATCGTTGTCGGCCTCGACCCCGATGACCCATGTGCCGACTCCAATGAGAACGGGAGCACCGATGTCGGCGACGCGATCAAGGTCCTCCGCTGCGTCGTCGGCCTCGACGACTGGCCCATCGGCGAATGTGGCGGCCCGGTAATCACCTACGAATTCGTGACCAAGTGGGGCTCCAAGGGCTCCGGCAATGGCGGCTTCCAGTACCCCTATGGCGTCGCTGTGGATGCAGACGGCAATGTCTACGTGGCAGACACTGATAATTTCCGCGTCCAGAAGTTCACCGCTGACGGCACATTTATTACCAAATGGGGCTCACAGGGCTCCGACAATGGCGAGTTCCAGAAACCGACTGGTATAGCAGTGGATGCAGACGGTAATGTGTACGTGGCAGATCAGCTCAACCATCGCATCCAGAAGTTCAGTAGCGGCGGCACATTCCTCGGCAAGTGGGGCTCCTATGGCGCCGCCAATGGCGAGTTTGGCTGGCCCAACCGTGTGACTGTGAATGCAGACGGAGATGTGTACGTGTCAGATTGGGGCAACCATCGCATTCAGAAGTTCAACGGCGACGGCGCATTCATCACAAAGTGGGGCTCTGAGGGCGCTGGCGATGGGCAGTTCGACACCCCCACCGGTCTGGGTGTGGATGCAACCGGGAGTGTGTACGTGTCAGATTGGGGCAACTCGAACAACCATCGCGTCCAGAAGTTCACCAGCACCGGCGTATTCATCACCAAGTGGGGAACGCACGGCTCCGATCCCGGACAGTTCGACTACCCCTCCGATCTAGATGTGGGGCCAGGGGGCAATGTGTACGTGGGGGAGGGTGGGAACTACCGCATTCAGAGGTTCAGCAGCGAAGGCGCATTCATCACCGAGTGGGGCTCTTATGGCTCCGAAGATGGACAATTCTACGGTGCACCCGGCGTCGCTGTGGATGCCAACGGGAATGTCTATGTGGCGGATTCCTGGAACCATCGCATCCAGAAGTTCCGGCCCACCGTGCCATAGCACCGCCCGCTGCGCACACTTGCCAAACAACTTCTCGTGCATGACAGCCACAAGCCCATTCCCGGTCTCGGCCTAGTTGTTGCCACCTTCATCGCTTAGTTCCCACTGCGAGAATCTTTGGCTCGCGTCACTACGAGGAGGAAATCTAACGCAACTAACGAATACACTTTGGGCAATCATCCACTAGCAGAAGGGAATGTGTCGAATGGGTTTTCTGAAGCGCCATCGAGCTCTGGTATTTCTCCCCACTGCCATCCTCATCGCAGCTCTCCTTGGCTGTTCTGGCAGCGGCGAAAATAAGGCCCAGCTCCACACTGTTAGTACTTCTGCACACTCACCAACAGCTGTCTCCCCTACTCAGGGCCGACTTCTTGGTGACCTCGATGATGACGGCGAGGCCTCCGTCGGCGACGCCATTCGCATCCTGCGTATGGTCGTGGGCCTCGACCCTGACGACGAATGTGCCGACGCCAACTTGAATGGGACTACCGATGTCGGCGATGCAATCAAGGTGTTGCGCTGCGTCGTCGGCCTCGACACCTGGCCCATCGGTGGCGGAGCAGCCACCATTGGCCCGGCGGGCGGAACACTCACCAGCCGCGACGGTGTTGTCAGCCTCGACATACCTGCTGGTGCCCTGCAAACCGAGATCGCTTTCACTGTCTCTCCACAATCCACCTATCCCTCCGACGATAACCTCGTCCCGCGAACCTGTTACGACTTCGCCCCCGACGGCACACAGTTCGCCCAGCAGGCGCAGCTCACCGTCATTTACGATGAAACTGCAGTGCCCGACGGGGCCCTCGAAACTGGCCTGGCCCTCCACAAGGTCGGAGCAGCTGCGTGGGAACCAGTTGCCGATTCGGCCGTAGATACCGATGCCAACACTGTCTCTGCTCCGCTTGGCAGCCTCAGCACATATGCCGTTCTCTCCGACGACGAGACCAACGGCTCCGACGGCCAGAAGCTCGTCTGGGTCAAGTCCGGCAGCTTCATGATGGGCAGTGACGACGGGTTGCTCCCCGAACAGCCTGTTCACCAGGTCAAGCTCGACGGCTTCTGGATAGGCCGCTGCGAGGTTACCAACGACCATTATGCCGCCTTCCTCAACGAGGTCAAACCCGCCGACGTGAGCGAATGGCTGGACATGGGCGACCCCAACTCCAATATCGAGTATGTGAAGGCCAAATACCAGGCCAAGGAGGCCCTTGGCCAGCATCCCGTGGTTAAGGTGACTTGGCATGGCGCCGTCGCCTATTGCGCCCACTACGGCTATGCGCTACCCACAGAGGCGCAGTGGGAGTACACCGCGCGCGGACCTTTCGCACGCATATACCCGTGGGGCGACATTTGGAATGCCAACAACTGCTGCAACAACGAAAATAAGGGGCCATTCGGGACAACCTATGATGTAGGCAGCCTCCCGGCCGGCACGAGCTGGTGTTTGGCGATGAATATGGCGGGGAACGTGACCGAATGGTGCGCCGACTGGTATGGTCAGGACTACTACGCAACGAGTCCCGACCACAACCCGACAGGACCCGCATTTGGCAATGAAAGGGTTCTCCGGGGCAGTTCATGGGCCAACGGCTACTACGTCCTCTTTTCCCGTGGCGCGGCTCGGGCCGGCAATCCTCCCGACAATTCGTACGCAGACGTCGGCTTCCGCGTGTCCAGGAGCCGCCCTTAGCCGTCTTGCTCTGTCTCTGCCCACAGAATGGCACCATCACACAACTCGGCAATCTGTCCCAAAAAACTGCACCTCACTTGAAAGGAGCTTGTGCAATGCGACTACTGAAAGGCTACAGGCACTTGGTACTGCTTTTCGCTGTCCTGCTCGCTGTCAACTTGCTCGGCTGTTCCTCCACTGATCGCAGCAGTACCGCACCGCAGACAGTGGAAACTGCCGCACTCTCTACCCAGCCCGTCTCATCTTCCCAGGCCTGCATCCTCGGCGATCTCGACGGTGACGGCCAGGCTTCCATCGGCGACGCGATTCGCATTCTGCGCATCGTCGTCGGAATCGACCCCGATGACGAATGTGCCGACGCTAATGAGAACGGGAACACCGACGTCGGCGACGCTATCAAGCTGCTCCGCTGCGTCGTTGGCCTCGACCCCTGGCCCATCCACGAAGTGACCTATGAATTCGTCACCAAGTGGGGCTCTGAGGGCGCCGGCGATGGGCAGTTCAAAGACCCTGACGGCTTGGCCGTAGATGCAGACGGCAATGTGTACGTGACAGACTGGGGTAACGATTGCATCCAGAAATTCACCCGGAACGGCACATTCCTCACCAAGTGGGGCTCCTTTGGCTCCGACAATGGGCAGTTCGAAAATCCCACAGATCTGGCTGTTGGTCCCGACGGCAGTGTGTACGTGACAGATAGCTGGAACCATCGCATCCAGAAGTTCACCAGCGCCGGCATATTCATCACCAAGTGGGGCTCTCAGGGCGCCGGCGATGGAGAGTTCCAGTACCCCCGGCCCGTGGCTGTGGATGAAGACGGGAATGTGTACGTGGGAGATCGCAACAACTACCGCATCCAGAAATTCACCAGCACCGGCACATTCATCACCAAGTGGGGCTCCCAGGGCTCCGGCGACGGGCAGTTCAACCAACCCTACGGTGTGGCTGTGGACCGCAACGGCAATGTGTACGTGGCCGATGTCTACAACCATCGCGTCCAGAAATTCACCGCCACCGGTGTGTTCACCGCCAAGTGGGGATCCCGGGGCGGCGCCGATGCGCAGTTCCAGACGCCAACGGGTGTAGCTGTGGATGCGTCCGGGAATGTCTATGTGGCAGACAAGAACAACAATCGCATCCAGAAATTCACCAGTGCCGGCGCCTTCGTCATCAAGTGGGGAGTAGCAGGCTCCGGCGATGGGCAGTTCGACTTCCCCTCGCGTGCGGCTGTGGATGTGGATGGGAATGTCTACGTGACCGACTACAATAACCATCGCATCCAGAAGTTCCGCCCGCCGACGCCATAGCCCCCCGGCACCCCTTGGGGGATAGCCCAACCGCGCGGGGCCGCGAACGCCCCAAGCGCCGAACCTTCCGCTACACGGGAATTGCGATTCCCCTGCCATCGCGCGCGGCAGGAAAATCCCTTCCCCGTGGCAGGAACCTTAGGGCGCGTCATCGCATCTAATGAATAGAAGGCTGCAATCCTGCTACCAGGAGCAGATTGCCATGCTCACATCAAGGCGGAGTTTACTCCAAATCGGAGTGATGCTCATCTGGTTGGCCGGAGTCGGTGCGCCGACATTTGCCGAGACCGCCGACCTGCTCACCGCACTCCATGAGGGTAGCATCTGGGCCGAATTCCACGGCACCGGCGAGCTCGGCGTGGATGCGACTATTGGCCGCAATGCCGGCGGACCCAACTTCGTTGCCATCCCACCCGGTACGCAATTCTGGGCTCAGGCGAGCGGCCGCCAGGGCCAGACCACGCTCGGCTGGGTGCCGATTGACCTCTCCCGCAACGCCGTAGCGTCCCTGCGGATTCCGACCGCCTGCACGAACATCAACCGCCGCGCCCCGACCCCCGATGACCAGCTCTTTCCCGAACCGTGTCCCGACGACCGCATGGCACGACTCTGTGCCGTCCTGGATCCCACCCGCGACGACCTCAATGCGATCCAGATTGCCGTCTGGGCCGTCGCCAACAATCCGTCACTCCGCACCATCGGCCGTCACGAAGACCACCTCGTCCCTGCGGAAGTCACTGAGCCGGAGTTGCGCCGCCAGGAGCTGCAAAGCCTCCTCGACACGGCCGCCGCACTCCTGCAGAAGGCCGACCTGCGCCCGACGAGCTTCCGCATGTTCAGGTAAGCGGCCTCGCGACTATCCGGCTCGTGCCATACCGACGTCAGCCGCATCAGTGTTGCTGGCTGAACATCTCCAGGATACGGGCACACAGTACCTCGATGTCTGCATCCGACATTTCCGTCGCATTGATGAAAAAACGCTGCCGGTCGCCCCGATAAACTCGTACCTGGACAGTTGGATTGCCTTCCGCAAGGGCCTTCTGCACGGTCTCTGCGGTGTAACCAGTGGTCTGAGCGTCAATGTTCGCCTCGATGCGGTTGAAGGGGCAGCCATTGGGATCGGGGCTGAGCGACAGCGCCAGTCCGTGCAGATCACTGAGCCGCGCCATGATGATATCCAATTTCCTCTGCTCCCCTGCGCTCCATTCCTCCAAGTCGCGCTCCATGTACAGCTCCATGGCCGCGATAACGCCGAAAATCGCTTCCTTGCCCGGTTTCATGCCTCGTCCGATTCCTTGATTCTGGAGCAGAGCGGCTTCTACCAGCGTTCTACGGCCTGCCATGATGCCGGCGGTTGTGGCCTGAAAGTACTTGTGGGCGCTGCAGACAACGAAATCGGCGCCGGTCGCAACCACCTCCGGAGCGCGCAATTCCTGGGTCGCCGCATCCACAATGAGGGGGATATCGTACTCATGGGCGATGTCTGCAAGTTCGGCCGGCCGGATTCCTGCGTATCCGGCCGTGTGGTAAGATTCCACGGCAACAATGGCAGCCACATCTCCCCTATCAAGTTCCCACCGTAGCATGGAAACACTGGCGCTGTTTGTGTCACCGACTTCCACGACGGTCGCGCCGGAGAGACGAATCATCTGAACGACGGGAGCCCCGAAGTTGATAGCATGTCCTTTTTGCAGGATGACGCGGCTGCTCATCCCTGTCGTGTCCGGTAGTTGGGCGATACGCGTGGTGTCCTTGCCGGTCATGGCTGCGGCTACTCCGAGGGTGATGCCGGCGGCGGCACATGCCGTAACGCCACCGTATTCAGAGCCGAGTGCGCGCGCGATCATCCGCCCCGCGACATCCTGCATGGCCGCAAGTTCGAAGGGATGATGCAGAGAAGCCGTGACGACTTCGGCGATGGCGGGATGAACCGCTGCGCTGCCCAGATTCGTCGCCTTGTCGTAGGCGTTGACCACCTGCCGCAGATCGTATCGCTCGTGCAAATCCATTACTTACCTCTCCTCGATGTCATTGATGGATGGTGCGGTTAGCCGCGGAATTTTGTGGCCTGCGCCAGGTCCATGCGGTGGAGCCCGCGGATGCCGGGAATCTGGGAAAGCAGAATCACGATAATCGCGCCGAAGATGGTGATTAGATACGAGCGCGGCAGGATCACCGCTTGCAATTGCACCATCTCATTCTCCCAGGAGGCGATCAGCGCCACGTTCAGCAGATAGCCCAGGGGAATCCCCCCGGCGAGGCCCATGAATCCCAGCATGAGATTCTCGACGGTGATGAGGATGCTGAGGGCCTTACGGCTCATTCCCATGGCGCGCATCGAGGCCAACTCGCGCGTCCTCTCGACAATATTGATGCTCACGGTGTTGTAGATGATGGCGAGCGCGAGCCCACAGCCCAGTGCGACCATGATGGCCGTAAAGCCAAGGCTCATGGCGATCATTTCCAGGAGCTGGTCGCGAATGTGGCGGGCGTCCTCAACGGCGGCCACGTTCGGCATTTTGTAGAGCTTCTTCTTTATCATGTTGAGGTGCGAATCCGCGCCTCGCACCATCAGCGCAGTCACCGAGCCGGATGGCATTCCCAGTTCAGCCTCGAAAATGCGGCGGACGGCCGCAGCAGGCATATACACATAGGTGCCCACGGGCTGGCGGATGACCTCGCCCACTCGTACCGGCACCTCGATGTTGATATCCTCGTCGTTGTGCGCGAAGGCGAGGCGGACTACATCACCACCCTCGACTCCGAGCTTGCGGCGGCTACGACGGCTGATCAGCAGGGTGCCGCCGTGCACTTGCAGAGGCCGGCCCTCCGGACTCACAAGCGTCTGCAGATGCGACCCGGGCTCAAGGCCGATGAGCACGGTATTGAGCACCTTCTCGCCCCGGTGCACCTCCACAGGCAGTTCGATGGCGGCCTCGGTCTTTGTCACGCCCGGCCACTGCGCCACATGGAAGCCCACCGAAGCGGTCTGAGGCGGCATGAAAGCCGCCTGCAGGTCATAGCGCATTATCTCTTCGAGGTACGTTCCGATGGAGTCGAGCATGGCGTCGCGGTTCGCCAGGGAGACGAGAACCAGGCTCACACCGATGGCGATACCGATAGCCGTATAGACGGCACGTCGGGCATTGCGAAAGATGTTTCGGATGGGGATACGCCAGAAGAATGAAGCGCGAGAAACAAACGGCAACCATCGCTCGATGAGTGGTTGGTGGCCGGGGCTGACAGCCTCTTCGCGCAGGGCGACGGCGGGCGCCAACATGGCGACTCGCCGCGTTGAGAAGTACCCGGCAGCGGCACAGCTCAAGACGCCCACTGCGACGCCGACGCTCACCGGTCCCCAGTGCATAGGGTTGGCGATGACGGGGATGTTGAGAAAATCCAGGTACCAGGCAGTGAGCCGCCGTGACAGTAACGTGCCAACGATCACGCCACCGACGCTGCCGGCGAATCCACAAACGAGTGCGAAGTTCATGTAGTGCCATATAATGGTTTCGAGCGACATCCCGCTGGCGCGCAGGAAGCCGATCTGGCCCCGCTGGCTGTTGACGATGCGAACCAGCAGCGTATAGATCGTCAGCGAGGCGGCGAACAGAAAGAGTAGCGGGAATACGATCGCCATCTGCCTGAAGCCCGATACGTCCTGCTGGAGCAGGTAATTCGAGGGCTGCTTGGCCCGCGGCACCGCCTCTTCAGCCCCGTACTTCTTCAGCAGCTTGTGGGCCATACGCATTGCCGCGTCGGCGCGAGCCGGCTCCGTGCAGACGCAGACCTCGTTCACCAGGCCTGACATCTGCGTCAGCCGCTCCGCCTGCGTGCGCCGCAGCCACAGCACACCGAATGTCGCCGGCGTAGGCATCAGATACTGCTTCGAGCGGATCGCGTAGAGGTACTCCGGGCCCATTGCAATGCCGGCGATACGATACTCGGTGGTCTCGCCATCCACCACCGGATACACATAATCGCCGACCTTGAGTTCGTGATGCTCCGCGAAGCTGCGTTCCACGAGCACCTCGCGCTTGTGTGCAGGTCCGACGTAGCGACCGTCCAGCACAAGCACGTCGTTAACCGCAGAGCGACCAACGTCGGGCACCCCGATCAGCCGGCCCACGACTTGCTTCGTCTCCACCACGGGCATTTCCAGTTCGACTTCGTAGGCGATGCGCGGCTGCACGCGGGTCACGCCGGCAATCTTCGCGATGGTCTTGTGGACCGTGTCTGGAGCCTGCCCGAACACGATCTGGAAATCCGCGAAGTGAAGCATGTCGTAGTAAAGCTCATATGAGGCGCCGATATTCTGATACGACATCCACGAGCCCTGGTAGAAGCCGATCCCCAGCCCCACGACGAGCGCCACGGCGGCGAATTGCCACCTGGCCTGATTGATGTCGCGGATCAGCTTGAGATTGAGTAAATGCAAGGCAGTCCACCGACCGTGTCAGTACGGAGTTGTCCGGCGCTAGAACATAGTATTGCCCGCGTCTGGCCGGATGTCAACGGTACAGGCGCCCCTCCAGGACATTTCTACTTTGCTGCAATAGAACATTATCACATTGCGCTTGCAACGGGGAAAGGTCAAGTTGACTATGGAGCCGGAGATGTGTTATGCTCTCCTTTCGCGAAGTAGGTGTACCAAATCTGGCGTACTAAGCGTCACACGTGGCGCTGCAGCCACAGAAAGGTATGGAGGTGTCGTTTTGGCTGTCATTACTATGAAGGAACTGCTCGAAGCCGGGGTTCACTTTGGGCACCAGACACGGCGTTGGAACCCGAAAATGAAAACCTATATCTACCACGAACGCAATGGAATCTACATCATTGACTTGCATCAAACACTTCGTCTGATGGAGGATGCGTACAAGTTCGTGCGGGGACAAGCGGCCGAGGGCGGGGAGGTGCTGTTCGTATGCACCAAACGTCAAGGCACTGAGTCACTCGAGGCAGCGGCCCAACGTTGCCGGATGCCGTATGTCAATAAGCGCTGGCTGGGTGGGATGCTCACCAACTTCAACACGATGAAGCAGCGTATTGCCCACATGAACGAACTCGACCGGCAGGAAGCGGCTGGAGAATGGTCAGTGCTCTCCAAGAAGGAAGCGCTAATGCTGAGACGGGAACGTGACAAGCTGCTATTGAGTCTCGGCGGCATACGCGACATGAAGAAGTTGCCCTCAGTGGTGTATATAGTGGACCTGAATCGGGAACAGATCGCGTCCTTGGAAGCTCAGAAACTGGGCATTCCCATCGTAGCGCTGCTTGACACGAATTGTGACCCGACGGGCATTGACTATGTGGTGCCGGCGAATGATGACGCCATCCGGGCAATCCGCCTGCTCACCGAGAAGATAGCAGATGCTGTAGTCGAGGGCCAGGCAGCATATCAGAAGAGCCTCGCGGATGCCGCATACGAGGAGGCCGGCCCCGAAGCTGAAGAAGCCACAATGAGACTCCAGGAGACGGCTGCTGCCACCGAAGAGAAACCGGCGGCTCCCGCAGCCGCTCCCGAAGCCGCTCCCGAGGACGCCTTCATTGAGGTAATGGAAGACACCGTAGATATGGCTCCGTCCGCCAAAGCAAGCTACGCAGACGAAGACGATGAGGACGAGGACGCAGACGACTAGTAAGGACGACAACAACGGGCGCACAACCCGGCGTCTCGGTTCCGTCTCTGGCTGGGGCGTTATGTTGTACCCGCACGCTAACTACCTGCGAGCGAAAAGCGCTGCTTCGGATATACCGCATCTGAATTCGGACCCCGAGTGGCAGCCATAGAGCAAACAAACATACGGAGGGCTTTGGATGGGCATTTCCAATCAGGATGTTCTAAAACTGCGCAAGCTGACGGGCGCCGGAGTGATGGACTGCAAGAATGCGCTTGAAGCCATGGACGGGGATATCGAGGCTGCAATTGACATGCTTCGGACGAAGGGGATCGAGGTGGCTGCCAAGCGGGAGGCCAAGAGCGCAGCCGAGGGTGTAGTGACTGCTATCGTGAGCGATGATGAGCAGATTGGTGTCATCTTGGAGATCAATTGCGAGACCGACTTCGCCGCGCGTTCGGACGATTTCAGGGAGTTTGCCAATATGTTGGCAACTCAAATCGCGCAGACAGATGGACTCCAGACCATAGAGGACGCTCTCGAGGAGCCATGGGCGGGGGATGAGAGCGTCAAGGTACGTGATGCCTTGGACGGACTCACCGGCAAGATTGGCGAGCGCATCGTGGTCCGCCGCCTCGCCCGCTACGCGGTTACGGGCGATGCCGGCAAGATTGCCTCATACGTGCATGGCGGCGAACAGATCGGGGTGCTGATGGAAATCGGGTGTGAGACTGCGCCAACCGCGAGTTCCGAGGAGCTTGCCGATTTCGCCCACAATATCGCGATGCAAGTCGCAGCGATGCAGCCAAAATGGGTAGCCCAGGATGATGTTGATGAGGCCGCGCTCGAGCGCGAACGAGAAGTATTGCTCGAACAAGCCAGAGAAGAAGGGAAACCCGACCACATCGTCGAAAACATGGTTACGGGCCGGTTGCAGAAGTTCTACTCAAGCGTGTGCTTATTGAGCCAGCCCTATGTGCGTGACGACGACATTACAGTCGAGGAGTTGCTCAACGAACTCATCGGTAAGCTTGGCGAGCCGGTAGCGGTTCGTCGCTTCATACGTTTCCAGGTTGGGGAGGATTTGTAGTGTCAGAGAAGCCCATAGCGGACCTGCGCTGGCGGCGTGCGATGCTCAAACTCAGCGGCGAGATTTTCGGCGCGGACGGTACGCCGGTGGACTGGGCCCGTGTTAGTCGTCTGGGGGATGAGATAGCCGAAGTCGTCAACCTCGGCGTCGAGCTGGCAATCGTTGTCGGTGCCGGCAACATCTGGAGGGGTCGCACGGCGGCCGAGCAGGGCATGGACCGGGCCACCGCGGATTACGCCGGGATGGTAGCCACCGTCATCAATGCCCTCTGCCTACAGGACGTGCTCGAGACAAACGGTCTGGCCACGCGAGTCCAGACGGCCATCGAGATGCGCCAGGTGGCCGAGCCATTCATCCGCCGACGGGCGATCCGCCACCTCGAGAAAGGCCGAGTGGTCATCTTCGCGGCCGGAACCGGCAACCCGTTCTTCACCACCGACACCGCCGCCATTCTCCGCGCAATTGAGATAGCCGCGGAAGTTGTCGTGAAGGGAACCAGGGTCAACGGGATATATGACCGGGATCCGGAAAAGCATGCGGACGCGAAGTTTTTTCACGCCATCACCTACCAGGAAGCCTTGGCACGGCAACTCAGGGTAATGGACGCGACTGCGATCTCGCTGAGCATGGAGAATCACCTGCCAATCGTGGTATTCGATATCAATGAGGAAGGGAACCTGCTGCGAGTTCTGGCGGGCGAACCGGTTGGAACGCTCGTAAGCGGTCAAGATGCCGTGAGCCGCAGGGCTGCTCCTGACGGTAAGTCTCAGGGGAGCGGAGCGTCGGATTGAGGGGAGCAGTAGTTGCCGACGGGCTAGACAAAGCGAACCGAGCGGGAGGGCGCAAATGGACAAGCTCATCAGGCAGACCGAGGAAAAGATGAAGCAGACCGTCGAGGCGGTCAACCACGAGTTCGCGACGGTGCGTACCGGTCGGGCGACTCCGGCTCTGCTGGACCGTCTGCGGGTCGAGTACTACGGTCAGCAGATGCCGCTCAACCAGGTTGCCACCATAACGATACCTGAAAGCCGACTCATAGTTATCGCCCCCTGGGATAAGAACGTAGTCCCCCAGATCGAGAAAGCCATTTTGACATCCGATCTCAACCTCACCCCCACCAGCGACGGCCAGGTCGTCAGAATAGCCCTCCCGCCTCTCACCGAGGAACGCCGCGAACAACTCAGCAAATTGGTACAGAAGATGGCTGAGGAAGGCCGCATCGCTATACGTAACGTCCGGCGAGACGCCAATAAGGGCATTGAGGCGATGGAGAAGAAAGAGAACCTCTCCGAAGACGAGGTCCATCTGGGGAAGGATGAGGTCCAGGACCTGACTGACAAGTACATCGAGGAGATAGATGAAGCAGTCAAGGCCAAAGTGGACGAGATGCTTGAGATATGAGCCCAGTGCCGGATTGCGTAGGGGTGGGCTTGGTGGAAGCAGAGCAACGTTTGCGGGAAGCCGGCTTTTCAGTACTTAGTGAAGACATTACTCCTGCCAATGCGCCCGCGCGCTATCAGCACCTTCGCGTCGTCAGACAGCGGCTGACTGACGACCAGACTATACAGCTTACGGTTGCCGCATTCCTCGGCCAGCCATCCCCCGACCCCGTTGAGATACAGCTTCCAGATGCTCCCGCCGGTGGCGTCTATGTGGTCGAGATGCAACTCCCTGAAAGCCTCGAAATACAGGTGGGTAATCTTGGGCAGTTGGCACTGGACGCCGGAAGTTACCTCTACGCCGGCAGCGCAAAGAAGCATCTCGCGGCACGCCTCGGGCGTCACATGCAGGCGCACAAGACGCTGAGGTGGCATGTGGACTACCTGACCAGCCGTGTGATGCCCGCCCGTGGCTTTGTATGGCCGTGGTCGCAAGGTCTCGAATGTCGGATAGCGCAGCAGTTGGCGAACGTGGGCAGGGCCGTTGCGGGCTTCGGCTCCAGTGACTGTCACTGCACAGGGCACCTGATACGCTTGCGCGGCGGCAGTTCGGGCTGGTGGCGCAAGTTGAGATCCGTACCACCCCCCTCATACGTAATTCCGTGCCCGGAACAAGACCCGCCCAGTAGCGGCTGGTGAAAGAAGCAAGGTTTTGGACAAGAAACTTGACGACCGGCTCAGCGGGCTGAAAATACCCCGTCACGTGGCAGTAATCATGGACGGCAACGGTCGCTGGGCGGAGGAGCGCGAGCTGTCTCATCTGGCGGGCCATGCGGCCGGCCGGGAAGCCACCAAACGCCTCGTGGACGCCGCCGGGCGTTTCGGGATAGATGTGGTATCCGTCTATGCCTTCTCAACGGAGAATTGGCAACGGTCGGAAAATGAAGTCTCCGGACTCATGGAGCTCATCGAGGGCACACTTCGCCATGAGATGGCTGAACTGCGCAGACAGAAGGTGCGAGTGGTTGCCTCAGGAAGGTTGCGGCAATTGCCGGCAAGTTTGCAGAAATTGCTCGCCGACACCGCGAAGGCTACCGCAGATTACGAGCGGCTCACTCTCAACCTGTGCATCAACTACGGAGGGCGTGCGGAGATAGCAGATGCGGCGAGGACAATTGCCGTAGCCGCTGCGGCCGGCGAGCTGGATCCGGCAGATATTGACACCGATACTTTCGCTAACTATCTGTATCAGCCAGACCTACCTGATCCCGATTTGCTCATTCGTACCAGCGGCGAACTCCGGCTCTCCAACTTCCTCCTCTACCAAATGGCGTACACTGAAATGGTGATATTGCCGATCTACTGGCCGGACTTCGACGCCGCCAGTCTCATAGATGCGATAGAGCAGTACAATGGACGTGAACGACGCTATGGGCAACGCAAGGGTTGATATCAGCACCAGCGACTGGTACAATGTAGCCTGTATCTTCCACGCAGGTCGAGAGATCAGGACTATTCGCCAGAAGAGGAAGCGATGAAATTGAGGAAACTGATAGGCTCACTATTTGGCGTGGCTATCGTCGCAATCGCCCTTACAGGCGTCGCGGTGGGGAGCACTGACGAAATCGTCATCAGCGGAGATCTGAATGACAAGCCGCCGACGCGTGGCCCGGACATGGCGAGAGCCGACATTGCCATCGGAGATTACCTCCTGCTCACGATTCGCACGCCGGCGGCGGGCTTCACGGTGGCCGAACGCGAGTCTATCGTCTATATGCGCCTGACAGAGATATTGTCGAATGAACGTATGGATCCGGGCGATTTTGTGCTCAGCGAGGTCCGTGGCAAACCCACGCTATGGGTCGGCAACTACCGGCTGATAACGGTGTACCCGAGGGACGCTGAGGCCGCCGGGACCACCAGCCGGCAGTTGGCCGTCACCTGGCTGGAAAGCCTGCGAACGAAGCTGCCCGAGGTTGCCCCCATCAATGCGGTGGCACCTGTCCCCACGTATGATGTTGCCCTGGGCAACTCGCTACTCTTTCGCCTGCGTGATGCCAACGGTTTTGCCACGCTCTCGGCACGAGGGGCAGTGGTTGATAGCCGGCTCATCGAGGTCGTGTCAAAGGACGGCTCGCCGCCGATTATTGTGCGCCCGATCGCTGATGAGCACGGTGTCTATGTCGGCGAAGAACGCATAGTCACGGCCACGACGAAGGATGCGGAACTCGCCGGGGCCTCGGACACGGCGGAACTGGCTGAGGCATGGGCCGAGAACTTGACGAGGGCCCGCCCCCTGATCAAGGCCGGACTGCCGTCGGGCTAGCGGCACTGCATCCCCTCCACTAACGAGACAAGAGCCGATATGACACGATCCGCCCTGCTGGGGCGGATCGTTGCTTTGGCGGCCAGGTCACTCCCGTGGCAGCTGCGGGAACTCACTTCCATGAATCGCGATAGGTCACGCTCAGCAGCCAATCGCTGTCGTAAACACTGTTATTAGCTTCCATGTAGCCGAACTTCACGAAGACATTAGGCTTGACGCGCACCTCTGCGGCGAGACTCGTCGAGAACCGCCCCCGTCCGATGTGCTCCCAGAGCACCCGCCAATCCTCATTGTACTGATAGCCCACACCCTCGTACCAGTACTCATCATCGAGTACGTCGCACCACCCCACATAGAGCTGCCAGCGGTCCAGGTTCTTGCCGACCACGGCGTAATTGCCGCCACCACCCGAAGCACCGATACTCAGCCTGCCGACAGCCAGCGCCGGTCGGTGCTTAGTTTCGGTCAGAACCTGTTTCTTCACGTTGAACCAGAGCTTGTCAAAGCCTTCCACAGTTGGATCGTACTGGATGTCCCACCGCCTGTAACCGGCGGATGGCCAATCGTCGCGTGGAGAGCCCAGGCGATGCTCAACCCCGACCTCCCAGCCGCCACCGAGACCGGCCTGCAAGCCCAATGCCTGCTCGGCCTCCCGTCCCTGGAAAACCTGCACGCCGCGGTACTCGAGTTGCACCTCATACGTCTTGGCATCGAGCGCCTCTGGTGTCGGGGCCACTATGCCCTCATTCGGAGCCGCGTAGAGCAGTTGCGCGAACGCCGTCATCGCCAATGTCACCCAAATCGTCCGGAGTGTCTGCGCCGTTATCATGTCATGTCTCCTATCATCCAGGCATATCTCTAGCCGCGCTAGAACCGTGAAGCATCCTGCCCTGCGCCTGGGGTATAAGTCAGGTGGAAATGCGAAGATGACCCGCAGCCTGGTCCCCTCCTCGGTTCCCAAGCCGAGGTATCTCACCTCTCTACGGTCATCATTGACAATGCGCCGGCACCTACATCAAAGCCCTAGCTCGGCCTGAGTCCGGCACCGATGCTGCGCTCCCTGCCCGCGCCTGCGCTATTCTATATCATCACGGCTCGCCAGACAAGGTCTGTGGCGCAACCGAGGCTTCCCCAATCCGCGCTCATCGGCGGTCTCATGGAACACAAAGCGCACGCTCCGGCGAGTGAAGCCTCACTCTGCGAACCGCAGCGTTCCGAAGTACTCCGGCTGATGGAAATTCGTCTTCGGCAGCGGCACCCATGAAGCCCAGTGGGGATGGGAAGTGGCGTCGCCGCACTTATAGAAGTTCGCCCGCCACGTCTGGCCCGCCGGGTCACCCAGGCATCCCACGTACTTCTCCAGGAGTTGGCGGGGAATGGCGAACTCCAGCACCCATTCGGTGTCTTCCTCGATCTCCGGCTCGATGCGTCCGGGCAGAGAGTGGTAAACCTGCACCAGGTCGCCATCTTGCTCCGTCAACTCCACGAAGGCCTTGCAATCGCCACCGGGCTGACGTGTCGCATCGGTGACGTAGTGAACTAAAAATGCTCCGCACGCGCTGAACTCGAAGTTGAAGTAGCCCTCGTCGGGCTTGGGCTTTACGAAGAACTCCACACAGCTATCCTTGCACACCGACTCCTGATAGCCCGTATGCACCGCGCGGACGTATTTGTCCTCAACGTAGAAAATGCCGTAGATAGTCTCAGCATCGAAGAGCAACTTGGCCTGCACCTTCGGGCGGTGATCCGAGCTTTCCGGGCGGAAATTGTCCACCGTGATCGCCTCAGTCCGCCCCCATGCCGGGCCATCCCATAGGCCGGCCAATTCCGGACACACGGTCGCGCGCTTGACATGATACTCCATCGGTCTTCTCCTCCTCTGTACCCGATCGCACTGTGGGCTTTTATCCTGTTGTGATGCTTTCGCCATCCTGTTACCGATACCTGCGCGTCGAATAGCCTGTAGAGAAGCTCGCTATCAGGCGCGGGTTCTGCAATGAATCTTCGGGTTTCATTAAGGAGAGAGGACTCGCCAATCACCGCGTATCCACGGGAGTAGTTTTCAGGTCTGCCAGGAAGCTAACTTCCCCACAGCTCACTGAGGTAATAGCCACATGCGCACCCGGCAAGAAGTCACTTAACCTCTACCTTGCAGATATAACATGTGTCTCCCGGGCCGTAGTCATAGATTGCGTAGGTATTGTCGGGCGTGAAATTAGCTGCCTGCATATGGTCTGTCAGTGTTACCAGATGCGTCGGCAATTCCCCGGTCCCCAGTTCCGCCGAGGTTATGCGCATCAATTCCCCGGGCCGTTGCTGACACACGATAGTCTTGCCGTCGAAGAACCGCCGGCATTCCCGGTGCTTCGCCATATTGTAAGGCGAGATGATCTGCCCCTTCTCCGCATCCACCTCGGCTATCGAGTTTGTCGCTACAATCGGCTCCAGCACCGTCGCAATCCACCACAGATCGCCCGCTATTCGCTCCACCGTCTTGATATCGAAGGCGACCGCTTTCGGATACATCGGATTCTGGATGTGGAGCACCCTGCCCGGCGCATTGCTCAGGTCAGCCTCCGTACTTACCTTCAGCCGCTGATTCTCATAGTCCACATCCACAATCTTCCCGCGGGCCGGCTCGCCGTCTGCACCCGGCGGCCAGTTCACCGCGAGCCGCCCCTTCGGCCCCTCGATAAGGATTCGCTGTGGCCCCTGATATCGGCCTCCTTGCTCCAGAGGCGCTATCACCGATTGCAGCCGGTACTCCTTGCCGTCAGGCGTAGTGATCTTGACTCCGGCGGGCAGCTGCTGACTGTCGAAATCCGCCATCTCCAGAGCCTCAATGCTCAGGCCCATGGCTTCCCCCTGGAAAGGTTCATGAACCGCAATAAAGGTTGTCGACAATCCTTCCTGGCCGCTACTGCGCACCACCAGATACGCATCCAGCGGGCTGCGCTGAATTATGCCTTTGCCTTCACCTTTGCCGACAATAACCTCGCGACCCGCCGCCCCGAGCATGTGAATATTGTAGCCGGTGCCTGCCTTATCCCCCTGCCGCCAGGTCGCTGTGAATGTCCCATCCACATCCCCCCGCTTTATGTCCTTCACGTAGGAATAGCCATTATTGGTGGGACTCAGATACTCTACATCCTCGCCGGCTAATGTCCCGCCACGCTCCACCAGTTGCTCCTCGCAGGTGACTGCGAAGTTCATGCCGTCCGCGCCACTGTGCGAATGGAAGGGATAATCATGTTGCGAGCCACCTTTGATGCGGAAGACATCAACCACAAAGTGATGGTCATTATCAACTTCGATCACCGCCGCAGTACGGTGGTAAAGTTCCACCCCGGCGTAGGCGTCGTAAGAATACGCCGAGGCGACCTGCGCCCACTCGCCAGCCCCGAAGGCATCTTCTGAAGCACAGACGCCCCGCTGCTGCGCAGTCTCGTCTATCAGCACCGTGGGGTGAGTGATCGTGTTGTCCTCCCACTCACGGCGCTTCCGCGAGCCCAGATTCGCAGGATAACCCAGGTCAGCCGTGAAGTCGCAGCCATAGGCCATAAGCTTGAGCATCAACTCGTCGCGATGGCCATGGCCGACGCCTGAGTTCGCGTGGTAGAGCAGTACGTGCAGCCGCGTCCGGTAATCATTGCCCTGATGCATCAGAGTCATGCCGACCTCATGGCCCAGAAATGTCTCGCTCAACTCGCCCCGTGGAGCTGCCAATGCGCTCGTGCCGCCTCCGTCACCGTAGCCGAAGAACCCGCCATCACAGGAGCTTGTCTCTCGCCACCGCTCTATCATGCCGTAGCGACTGCCAAACTCCGTATAAACATCCAGGCCTTCGGTGTAGAGCTGCCGTCCCTGGTATTCCGCAAGCACTTCCCCAATCCCCAGATACAGCTTATTGACGTGCCACGAATAGCTGCTGGAATCCTCATGCCCGCGACCTTCTCTGTAGAAAGCCCCGGTCACGCCATGCCTGATACCGGCCGGCCCGTCCATCAGCTCCTCAATCATCTTGTCATTGCGGAACACAAGCCCCAGGTGCGCCATCGCCTCCAGATTCGCCATCCGCCCGTTGCTGGTCCCCCGCCGGGCGCTACGCCGCAAAAACTCCCAGCAGTACCCGAACAGATTGTGCTCAATGTTGTATCTGATATCGTTGGTATCGGTCTTCCCATCCCCGTTGTAGTCCGCACCCTGCTTGTTGGCGAAGAAATCCACGACTGCACCGGCCTCCGCTACGGCGTCGAAAACGAGATCGTAACTGGCCGCCAGCGTCTTGATATGACCGTTCTCGAAGACATGATCGCCGATATAGCCGCGGCTGGGATTTACCCGCCAATCAACCTTCGTATCAACACGTGAGTTATACCAGCGATAGCATTCCGCCAGCTTGTTGAGTATGATCAGTGCCTTATCGGCGTATTTCTGTTCTCCCGTGACCGCATAAGCCCAGGCCAGAGCGCGAACTGGCCGGCTGTGACTCTTGAGCGCCGGACCATCGAACTCAAACGGTTCCCCATAGGGATGCGAAATCAGCATCCTCAGCAAGAACATCCGGTACGCGGGTCTGAAATAGAACATCTGGTGCTGTGGGAAGCCTTCCGGCGGCTGCCAGCCGTTCCCATCGTCCACAATCTCCAGCATCTCGCCGGTCGCCGGATTCTTCACCTTCATCCCCGGCCCCCACTCTTCGCCCCCGAACTTGCACCGATATGTGTTCGGCTTGCCCCAAACCGGCAGAATGCTCGTGCTCTTCCCCAGATGCAGCGGACAGCCCTCGTTGTAGTTCGGCACCAGCGAGCGCGGATTTTCCGGTGAGATCATCTCATAGATGAAATCATCACTCTTCCCCATCCAGTACTCAACCCACTCGGCCTCAGGCGGCGGATCGCCCGCTTTGTACCCGGCTCGGGCCTCCTCGACCGCCTTCGCCACGCCCACCCCCTGAAACGCACGCTCCTTGTCGCACTCGTCGAACAGAGCAAGCGCGTCTGCCACTTCCTCGTCCGGTGGCCAGTACCCCGACGCACGTTCGATGGGAGCCGGCGGCTGCCCGAAGCTCCACGCGCATAAGACCAACCCCATCCCGACCAACACCATGGTCATATTCATCCCTATCTACGCCACCTCCATAGACTTGCTCGCCTAGGCTCTACCCCACACACTCCCAATGAATTCATTATTGATGCACACCGCCTGCATTGATGATGATCGCGCCGGCAGACTTACCCGCCTCAAGGTGCCTGCCCACCTCAACGGCGACTTCTCCCGGCCTCATGTCGGCATGAGTGCCGTTGTCGGAATGCAGCAGGTAATTGGGGAAGCGAATGGCGCCTAGCTAGTAGATAATCGGCGGCATCAAGCTGTCTCCGCTGGTAAAGGTGGCGTGTTGCGGGAGGTGTATTCGGAATTTCGCGTCGGTAGCGGTGAAATCCTGCATGGAATAGGAAATATGGAAAGAAAGGGCGGTTATGCGGAACCCGGCGCAATGCTCGCTCATTGCGCCAAGAGCATAACGGTACGGCAAACGCCGGCGTTCAGAATCCAGAACTCAATCGCCTGACTTCCGCTTTCCCGATGGCGAGAATCGACCGGAAGCTGTCTCCGCAGGTATATGACTGAGCGAACTTGTTGCCAGCCTTGACACTATCGGACCGGTACGCCACCCAACTCGCCTGTCCCAAGAAGGTCTCGCGGCAGCCAAACTGGAAATACCGTCTGGAGATGAATGCCGACGCATGAGCTCCGCCATGCAAGCATCTGGCGCTCACCGACGTCACCAATGGAGGTCTTAAGAATGGGAAACCTTGGCTATAGCGATACACCGATCATCCCCGGTACCGAATGGCGCGTGCATGACAGCAGCCGTCCGCAGCCACCGATTGTGACCCCCGGAGAAACGTGCTGTGACGAGATCCTCACCGCCCCACCGTCGGACGCGGTCATCCTGTTCGACGGCGCAGACCTATCCGGCTGGGTCAGTAAGGCCGACGGCAGCCCCGCGGGATGGAAAGTGGAGAACGGCTACATGGAGGTTGTGCCGGGAACCGGCTACATCCAGACTAAAGACGAGTTCGGCGACTGCCAACTCCATTTGGAGTTCGCCGTTCCGACTGAAATCAAGGGCGAAAGCCAGGGCCGGGGGAATTCCGGCGTGTTCCTGATGGGGCAGTACGAGGTCCAGGTGCTGGACTGCTACGACAACCCGACCTATCCCGATGGCACCACCGGCGCGCTGTACGGGCAGTTCCCACCGCTGGCAAATGCCTGCCGCAAGCCCGGCGAGTGGCAGACCTATGACATCATCTGGGAGAGCCCGCGCTTCGATGGCGACGAGGTCATCAAACCCGCGCGCGTCACGGTTATCCTCAACGGCGTACTGCTCCACCACGCCACCGAACTACGCGGCCCAACGGCACATAAGGTCGTTACTGAATATGAGCCGCATCCGGAGGTTGGCCCGCTCGCGCTGCAGGATCACGGGGACCTCGTACGCTTCCGCAACATTTGGTACCGCCCGCTGCAGAACTACAACTAGGCGTAAACAGCACCCGAGTTGCTGAAGCTGGTGCTGACGCATGAGCAACACTTGATCCAGGACGTTCCGTCTCCTGCAGATCCGGAGCGGAACGGCTTGCGCTGCGCCTTGCATCTATCTGCTCGCGGCGTCCTGTTCCACATGCTTCTGCCTAGGGAAGTATCAGCGTCTCGCTGCAGATACCCCCTCGCGGGTGGGATGCGTGCAAGGTCAACTGACTCCCTGCCGGGGCGGAGACGAACCACTCCAGCGGCTGGAAAGCGCCCCCGCCGCCCAGTGCCTGGAATTCCCACACGCGTTGGCGCGAAACCACCTCGAGGCCGTCTGCCTGCTCGACGCTCACCTGCACCGGTTTGTGAATACGTGAAGCCAGCCCCGTGGACATGACATTAGTGGCGAAGCGCCCCACATTTGCCACTCGACCACGCACCCGGTAAAGCCCCGGCCCCACCGCGGTGGCTTCGCAGCCCGACAACATCACTCGCGGGTGATAAGCGGCATGCTGGAGTATGAAGCTGCTGGTGCCGCCGGATATTTGCTCCATCTGCGGCGGATAGACATGTGCGGTGGCCGCGCGGGTCAGCCCACCGATCTGAACTCTCCCAAGTTGCGGGTGCTCGTAGTCCTCCCAGGGCACGAACAGCACCCGGCTGTCGGTTTCGGCGTGCTCATCGGCAAAACGCATGATGCGGCGCATGAAGTCCCGCTCCTTGATCTCCTGCGGCGCATCGAAGGACTCGTCGGGGCCGATCCCGGCGGTGCTGAAGCCCCAGCCCACCTCGATAACATACCACGAGATGCCCAGGGCGAAGTGCGCGAAGTCCTTCGAGTTACCAGGCATGACACTGGGCTTGCGCCACGAAGCGCGGTAGTCTCGCTGACTCATAAGCTTGAGGCCGGACAGCCGCTCGCCCATCTTGCCGATTTCGAGAATCAACTCCAAATCGCCGTCGCTCATCTCCTCGCCCGGAATACTGGTGGGATGCAGAATCGCGGGCGTCCCGCCGTGGAAGTCTATACCGGCGAATATGTTGGGGTGTCCCAGCAGGAAATCGCCGACCGCACGGATTTCGGGCTGCTCAAACGGGTAGCGCGCCTGGTCGGTGTTGTGCTCCCAGCCGATGGGATAGTTCCGATTGAAGTCATAATTGGTCACCGATTGGCGCAGCGGGCCACCGTCGTACTCATGGATGGTGCCCTCGATGCACTGGTGGTAGAACGGCCCGCTGTCACCGGGCCGACGCGGCACCAGTAGCCGATCATCTTCCGGGTCCACCGTCAGCGGCCCGGCCGGGTCCTCCCAGCGCATGTTCAAGATCATGCCGTCGCCGTTAAGATCCTCCGGAATCACGCCGTTGAGTTTATTGTCTATTACCACGCGGCTACGCACCTCAGAGTACGTGGTGAGAGCATATTCAGCCCCATCAGGGTTGGCCCGCGGTACCACGTAAAAAGTCACTGCGCCCAGCATCTCACGCGCTTCCGGGCTGCTCAGAAGCGTGTGCACCAAATGCAAGGCGGCGGTGGTGCCGTACATTTCGTGGGCATGCACATTTGCCTGCACATAGTAAGCGGGCTTATCTGCGGGGCCACCGGTGGCCGGATCGGTGATGGTCGCCAGCCAAAGCTGCCGCCCCTCGGGACTGGTACCAATGCTGTCCAGACTCATCATACCATCTGCCGCCTCGCAGCTTTGCAGAAAATCGGTGATGTCCTGGTGCAGATAGAACCGTTGAAAGTCTAACTCTGGTACGCTGCTCATAGTAGATCACTCCCATTTTCTCCGGGACACTTTGCGTATAGGTTCGCTTCTTGCTGCGTCGTCCCTCCTGTGAGTTTCCCTTCTTGCGTCAGGCCGGTATAATTGCTAGACTATACATCAACAACAGTTAGCGCTCGCTCAATCCACGTGCCTGAGGAGGCGATTCTTGTGGGGATACCGATATCCAAGACGGCTCTGCTTGTCGCAATGGGAATTCTCATGACCGCGGCTCATACCCGGGCGACAGTGATGCCCACGGCGGTCCGCGGCGCCAAGGCGATCGTGCTTCGGCCCGAACCGGGCCCCCTCAGCATCAAGATCTTCAAGCGGGATCTCAACATCTACGAGGGCAGCGATGAGATTACCGTCCACCTCTTCGACCCATGCCGCCGGCAGCTCGCGACTGCCTCCCTGCCTGACGACGGACAGGACAGCGGCCATTCTCAGACAATCCAGGTCGCCGAGATGCAGGTCAACTGCACTGTGCGGGGCACTTACCGTTTGCTCATCGGAGGCAGCCCACGCAACGATTTCGTCTTCGGCCTCGACATCTCTCAGGGGCGCTATATGGTCGAAGGCCGCATTATGCTCAACAACGGGGCGCACAGCGGTCCGGTCTGCTTCCAGCCACCGAGCACTGATACAACTATCAGAGCCCGTGCCCTGCATGGTCCGGGCCGCCAGAACATGCCTCTGCTGGACGCCTCCGGCGCTGTCATCCATACCTTTGACATGACTGAGACCGGGCGCTGGGCGGAGTTTGTCCTCTCCGAGGGTGTCGGCGACCGCACAGGGCCTTGGC
>CAZCJS010000010.1:0-4186 GCA_964498775.1 uncultured Armatimonadia bacterium | reverse complement strand
AGGTCGCCAAGATGGATGTGGACATCGAGATCCCCGGCCTACTGTATTGGAACTGCGACGTTTCCGCACTGTTCGCGGCTGACACGTACCGACATATGCTCTATCCGTTCTGCGCAACACGGTACCTGCAGCCCGGGGAAACCGCCGACATTACCTATACACTCCGCAACCAGACGGGTGTCACCGGTGGCTTCACGCTGCACACAGAAGCTGACGGTGGGCTGGACTGTAGCGTCATCGAGCCGCAGTCCCCGGCCACGCTTAGCCACGAGCGCTACTACAACTCGCTACCCGTCACGGTTCACGTGCAGGCAGCCGCGAGTGCGCTGATCGGCAATGAGTTGCATGGGCGCATTGTGGCCTCAGCAGAGCAAGACCCGGCTGTCGTGCAGAGCGCCGGTCTCAGGATCATCGTCGGCTCCCCACCGGTGTCCCAGCCGCTAGCGGGGCCGGTCGTGCTGCATCCCTATCAGCACGAGAACTATCAATTCGGCTACGCGCCTGAATACATCGAGAACGAGGTCTATTTCGACCTGAACAACCGCCCCTATATCCGCGAACGCACCTCTCACAAATACCGTGCAGTGGCCCTTACACTCCTGGAGAACGACAAGTGGGTTCAGCGCTCGTACGTGCCCGCCGTGCAGGAGATCTACCCTGACTATCGCGGCTTCTATATGGGCGGCGGTTCTATTGGTGCCAAGGTTGCGTTTGACGGAGCCAACGGCGCCTACACGCTGCTGTCCGTACTCCGTCAGATAGGCGCACCCCTCCAGAGCGTCCTCATCCATACACCGGATGCCGGCAAGACCTACACGGTGCACCCTTTCGAGGGCGTGAGCTTCGACATCGAGCAGTTCACCGGCCACAACGCCCTTGATACGCCTCCACCTGTGCTCGCCTACCGCAAGACAAAGGATCATCCGGCCCGCTTCTGCAGCTACCACGACCTCCTCCTCTACCTGCCCGCGAAGCTGGACGGCAAGCTCCAGATGGGTGAGCCGGTTCTGGTCTCCGACAGATGCCTCGGGTCATGCCAGCATTCCGGTGGACCGGCCTCCACCGTTACGCGTCACGGCAAGACCCACATCGTCTGGGGCGATGTCGCCGAAGATGAGGACAACGCCCCCGGTGTGCCTACATACGTCGCCACCTACGACCATACTGCTAAGAGCCTCGGCCCATCCATATTGCTGGCCTACGGGCCGCCGGTCAATGATGTCCACAACGTGCCGGCTATTACCATGGACAGTGAGGGCTACCTCCACATACTTACCGGCGCTCACGGTGACAACGTCCGATACCTGCGTTCGCTCAAGCCTGACGATGCCTACGCTGGTTTCACTGAGCCGGTCAACATCCTCGAGGCCGGATATGTGGACGAGGACAGCGACGCCGACGGTCGCGGCCGACAGACCTACATCTCATTCGTCTGCGGCCCCGATGACACGCTTTACACCGCCTATCGCCAGTGGCGCATGGGAGTGGACGAATACCACGCCGGCGAACTCTACGCCGCCCTGTCATTCCAGAGCAAACCGAAGGGCGAGGCCTGGGGACCGGCTCAGCCCAGAGTGATACCAGCCGTCCCTGGCTACTCCATCTATTACCACAAGCTTACAGTTGACCGTCTCGGCAACCTCTATCTCTCATACAGCTACTGGACCAATGACGCGACCTACCAGCCCGACTATCCCGAACACTATCACAACCGCGCCATCCAGATGTCGAAAGACGGCGGCAATAGTTGGAAGCTGGCCGAGACCGCCGATTTCGCAGCCGCCATCGTAAAGTGATCCAGGCGGCGCCTCGGATTACTCAATACATGTTTATCTGCACCGCAGCCTATATCCGAGCCGGGCGGTTGCGTGGGCAAACACGGACCGACCGAGGCAGAGATGCCCGAACTGGTGGACCTGGAGAATGTGCGGCTGACGGCCAGGTCCCCGCTATAGCGCTGCCGGGCGGTGGCACTGGATGAGGCCCTGCCAACACGTTCCCCGTCCGCTCAAGCCATCTCTTCGTCCTGCAGGCGCTCCAGGGTGACTGCCACCGGCGAGACCCGCGGATCGCCGACCCCGGCCGCCGCCTCCCGCTCAGCGATGGTGCGATGCAACTCGTGGCAGGCGGCCTCATAACCGAGCCCCGTCAACTCCGCCACCAGGCGCGTGCCCCGGTCAATCAATTTCTTGTTGGTGCACTCCACGTTCACCATCCAGTTGCTGACCAGCCGCCCCAGCTTCCCCATACTAGCGGTGGAAACGGTGTTCAGCACCAGCTTGGTCGCGAGCCGATCCCACAACCGCAGGGGTGTCGCCGTCAGCCGGCAGGGCACCCACAGCGTGCGTTCGACACCCTCCACGGTGGCAGCTTCCTCGCCGATCACTGCGGCCAATTGCCGTCCATACGCGCCGGCAGCCTCCGCGTAGGCCGCCTGCCAGGCCGCCCCAACCGGGGAGCATAACTCATGCGTCAGTAGCACCGCCATCGCCGCGTTTGGCTCAACCTCGGTGCGCGACGCATCGAACTCAGACCCAATCAGGAAACGCATCAACTCATCGCGCCCCAGGGCCGGTGGGTTGGCGACTATGTCCGCCGCCGCACCGAGGTCGGCATAGCGCGCCGGATTCCAGTCCAGGCAACGGGGAGCGCGTCCCAGAACCTGCCGCCAGGCCTCCGAAGTCGTACGCGTCGGGTCCTTAACGAAGGCCCATGATGGCGGTGATACCGTGTCACCGGCCTTCCGGAACGGCGGCAGCATAAAGGTGGGTGCCCGCTCGGTGGTGTCGGTGAAGATGTCCAGCAGACACTCGCCCGCGTAGTAGGTAATCCGCCCGGCGGTCGCGTAGAGCGCATACTCGATGTCGGTCCACTCCGCCAGCACCTCGACAGCGGCCGGGCTGCCGAGATCAGCGAGTAGAGCCTCAAACTGCGCCGCCCCATCCACCGGACTCAGGCACTCCGTGGGCAGCGCCGCCAACGCCTCCGTCGGGAGTACCTCCGGCAGCAGCCTCACCAGCGCCTGCTCCAGCGCGCTACCGACCACCAGCAGTTCCGCGGTCGTCGCCTGCATGCGTGTAGAACCGGAAACCGCCATCGGCCCCGTGGCCAGGTCGAGGACTGTCACCGCCGGGCTCTCAATGACCGCACACGAGCGCTCGATATGCTCGGTGAGGACCTCGGCCGGGTTATTGAACACGAAGAAGCCCCGCACCCCCCTCTCCGTCGCCTCGAGAAGGGTGCCAATCACCGACGAGGTCTCTCCGCCCTCGCTGATCGCCACCAGTACATCGCCGGCGCCAAGATTAGCCTCGCGAACCTGCTGACGGCCAAAAAAGGTATAGTCCTCGAAACCCTCGACCGAGCGAATCAGGGCGTAGTCGCCGCCAGTCATGATGCTGATAACCTGGTCCCTCAACTTCGCCGCCATCGCCGCCACGCCCGGCTGCCGCTCCGCCAGTTCCAGCCAGAACTGCCGCCAAATGGCCTCCAGCATGATGCTCAGCCGCCCTGTCGCCCCGCAGCCGGAGAAGCATACCCGCTTCCCGTTCACCAGCGCATCGGTCAGGGCACTGACCAGCTCCTCAAGCTCATCACTCACCAGCATCCGCCGCGCCATATCCGCCACATCCTGATCCACCGTCTGCAGCAGCCGTATTCCCGTCGCGCAGTCATCCTGCAGTATTTCGGCCAGCCCGCGCGTCTTAGCATGCGACTGCTCAGTAGGCAACATGCCAAGGTGGAACTGGGTCTGGTGGGTCAGGAAATGACGTGCCTCACGACGATAATCGTCCACGCGATCACTCCTAACTATCCGGCACTCGTCTCTGAACCTTGCCGAAATTCGCCATCCGCTTGCGAACAAACGTTGTCCGTGTAGAGTTCACCATCATACAGACAATCAGCACCTGCATCGTCAAATTCGCCAAATGCCGGTATCGTGCCTGCCGCAATCGCTGAGATTCTTCCTGCTTGGCGAATTTGCGCCTCTCGCCGCCAGATGGGTAGCACCAATCATGCGCAGGCCCACGCACCAACTGCAGGACAGGTGCAGATTGATTTGATCCTTCAACTGGCGATCCCGACGTAGCGCAACCGCGGTGGATGCTTGCTGGGCATTAAGTTTTCACAAGCCGTCGCCAAGCGACTTTTATGACTGCTCTGCTGCTCTCTATCTTATATTCCC
>CAZCJS010000009.1:0-34320 GCA_964498775.1 uncultured Armatimonadia bacterium | reverse complement strand
AGTTGAGCCCGATGGCGAGGAACAGCGCAAGGGGCATCTGGATGAGCAGCGACAGGGCAACGAAATAGGTGTTATTGCGGATAGCGACACCGAAGTTGGGATCGGCGAAGAGGTCGTGGAAATTGGCGAGGCCGCGATAGACCTTGACCGGATTGACGGGGCTGTAGGAGTAGGCGCTGAGCAGGACCGTATGCAGCAGCGGATAGGCGACGAAGGCCGCAAAGACCAGCACCGCCGGGAGGACTAGAAGGTAGCCGATTGGGCCAGAGCGTTTCATTGGTAACAGGGTGTGCCTGGTGGCAATGGGTGCTATTCGCTGGCGGGCGGGTTGCTCTCAGCGGCGAGCATGTCCTGCTTCACCCGAGCCTGACGCTTGCGGACACTGTCCATGACCTGCGCGGGCGTGAGGGAGCCGTCGAGGAGGGCCTGGACGCCGTTCATGTACTCCTCGGCGACCGAGCGCTCCATCATGGTGTCCATCCAGGGGGTGATAGTGCGGGCCGCTGCGACGATCTCTGCGTACTTCCGGAGGCGCGGTCCGGCGTTGTCCTCAGTGACGGCACCCTTGACCTGGACGAGTTCCTGACATTCGTCCACAAACTGCGTGGCCTGTTCGACGGAGGTCATGAAGCGAAGAAAGCCGGCGGCTTCAGCGATGTGCGGGCTGGCGGAGCTGATGACGTAGCCGTCGGGTGAGCCGGCGAGGGCTTGTTGGTCGCCCTTGCCGCCTTCGAGGGAGGGAAAGTTGAAGAAATCCCACTTGTCCCAGAACTCTTCAGGAGCCTCGCCGTCTGCGGAAAAGCGGGCGAAATCCCAGGTGCCGGTGTAGAACATGGCCGCCTTGCCGCCGTAGAAGAGCACACGGGCGTTCTCACGAGTGGTGCCATTGGGGCTGTCGTTGAAGAAGCCCTCGGCGGCGAAATCGGCGAACATCTGGAGGCCCTTGGTGAATGCGGGATCGCGATAGTCGCCCGGGCCGAGCGGATCGAACTGCGCCTCACAGGCCTGTTTGCCGATGAGCCGCTGGGTGAGCACGAAGGGGAGGTGATGGGCAGGCCATTTCTGGACATTGCCAAGGGCGATGGGAATGACGCCGGCTGCCTTGATTGCGCGGCAGAGGGTGATAAGTTCGGCGTAGGTCTCCGGAATCTCCCAGCCGTGCTGCTCGAAGAGCTCCTTGTTGTAGAAGAAGAAGGTGCATTGGAGAAGATAGGGCACGCCGCGGACCTTGCCGTCGAAGATATAGGGCTGGAGGGAGGCGGAGATGATGCAGTCACGCCACTGCCCGTCATCGGCGTCCATGTATGCGGTAATATCGGCGACATTCCCGCCGCGCACGAAATTGTGCAGCATTTTCTCTCCGGACCATGTGAAGTAGATGTCGGGAGGAGTGTTGCCACCGAGTGCGACGCGGATGCGGGTCTTGTATGCGTCCGGTTCGAGGTTGGTGACTGCGATGTCTATGTCGGGGTTCTGCTGCTCGAAGCGGGTGACGATGCCGTCGAGCGCGGACTTGCGTGGTTCAGCGTTCCATATCGTCCAGAGCGAGAGCTTTGTCGGCTGGGTGGTCGGAAGGTCAGATGGGGTTTCCGAGATCGGCGGCGGCTTGGGGCAGCCAGTCAGGGCCAGAGCAGCAAGAGTGACGATGAGTAGGGCGACAGTCGTCTTGGTGGTGATTGTCATTTGCGGATACCTCCCGAGTTACGGCGCACACGCGTATGGGGTATTTCATCAGAGGGAAGCGGTTCACCTGCCGACGGCGAATGGAAGGAGTCGGGCAAATGATCCGGAATAAGGTGGGCGTGTAAGGATAGAAGAGCTTTAGCGAGACGAAAGGGGCGATGAAAATGGAAGCAGCTCCTGGCGACGAACTGATGGGTTTGTTGGCGGGTATTGGTGGGATAGCTGCAGTAGTCTGGATTGTTGTCATCGTGATCGTGGGTCTGTTCTGGCTGGTAATGGCGATCTGGGTGGGCTTTGACGCCTCGTCGAAAGGCCAGCCGGGTTTCCCGTGGTTCGTCCTGGCATTGTGTCTGACACCGGTGGGCCTGGCTGTCTGGCTGGTGGTGAGGGCGTTTGTGCCGGGGTCTTCCGGGAGCCAATTGACCTGATCGTGTCCTGCGGACAGTGAGGACGGAACGATTCGGGCTCGGCTGACGTCCAATGAGTATTCCGGCCGGGCTGGTCGTATGCCGGTCGGCATGAGGACTGCATCCAGTCGCGTTATAACAGGAGCAGCAGGAATCTGATGAAGTGTTTTACCGACCGGCAGGGCAGGTGCCGGGCCCAATTCGTGTTGGTCGCGTTCCTGATTGCGTCGCTAGTTGCCGGCGGTGAGGTATGCCGCGCTGATGTGCTGGACACCATTAAGAACGCTTTCAAGCGCTGGGACCTGTTCCAGGGCCTGGAGGTGAGTGGCCAGAACCAACTGACGTTTCAGCAGAATCTGGTGGACGGCTCGGAGACGGCGTATGAGAACCAGCGCTGGGATACTGGAAGCATGGTGCGTCAGACGAGTCTGCACCTGCAGGGCCCGATCTGGAAGGAATTCGCGTTCCAGGCAGACCTGTCCTCGAGCGGTTATGGGCCTAGCTATTCACGATGGATTGCGGGCTACTCGGGCCATGACACCTCGCTTTTCTACGGGGACGTGAATATCAACCTGGGAGGCAATGAGTTTGTATCATTCAGCAAGCCGCTGAAGGGTTATCAGCTTGACCAGGTACTGCCAAATAACGGGCTTCTGCGGGCGTTCAGCTCGCAGGAGAAAGGCTACACACGGAACCAAACGTTTTCGGGTAACAATACCTCGGGGCCGTATTTCCTGACTTACACACCGGTGATAGACGGCTCCGAGGTGGTGAAGGTTAATGAAGAGGTCCAGAAGTTCGGTGTGGATTACCGCCTGGATTACCAAAGCGGGCAGTTGTACTTCGAGCCGGTGGACCACCCCCCGAAGATCATTCCCGACACTGCGATCATCTCCGTGAGCTACCAGTCGTATGGCTATGGTTCAACGCCGAGCAAGCTGGAGGGCTTCCGGGCCGAGATGCCGCTACTGCATGACCGGATGCTAATCGGGGTGACCCACGTGCGGCAGAGCGCCGACACGCCGGATGCGGACACTGTCGGGTATCAGGAGGATGTGTACCAGGGATCAGGTTCGACGGGCCCGTTCGATACGATATTCCGGCCGATCATTGCAAACGGGACCGCGGTGACCTATAAGGGCGAGCAGCGCGTCATCGATCAGGCGTTGGTTGTGCTGGTTGACAACGTCGAGCAGGCAGAGGGTGTGGACTACGATTCGTACCGCGATATCGGGCGGATCATCTTTCGGCGCGCGGTACCCCCGACGTCGCTTGTGCTGATCCGTTACTACTATGACCTCAGCACCAACTACGACACTGGCAACAACGAGGTGACCGGGTTCGATCTGGGTTACAGGATCACGGACAACCTGTCGCTGCAGGCCGACTACGGCATGAGTAACCGCGGTCAGGGCAAGGCCAAGGGCGACGCGATGCAGGTGAACCTGAACTACTCAAAGCCTCGGCTGAGCGCGTTGGCCTCGTATCGAGACATCGCGCCGGATTTCAGCTACATCAATTCCGTCGGTTTCTACCGACAGGAAAAGGGCAGCGACGTGGGCGTGAGATGGCAGCCGCACGATCATGTCCGGCTTTATACGCGGTATTCGGACCTGGCCAGTTCGCAGGGATATTCGTTTGGCTATAGCTCGTACGGCGGCGGAATCGGGTTTGACTCCGGCTACGACCAGTACGGCTATACCTACCAAGTGGGCTCGGCGCAGACCGGTGCGGACACGACAGCGCTAGATGTTTCGACTGAGCGGCGGGAATATGACATTGACCTCGATTTCCCCGGCTGGCCGACGGTGAAGCTGTCGCGGCAGGAGATGGGCAACACCGGCGGCAGCAGCGGTAACAGCGACATGACGACCGACCAACTGCGGCTGCAGTATGCACCGTCGGGTGGGAAGTACTCGATAGCGGCGAGTTTATATCGCACGAATCAGTTTCATGCGGGAACCGGCGATGATGACAGGAGCGGGAGCAGCACCAACCGCCATGACATATCTGCGCGCTGGCAACCGAGTTCAAAGCTCTCGATCTCGGCAAATCTGGGGCATAATGAGTCCGCTTCGGCGTTTGATGAGAACAGGTCGAGCTCGGACACGACGCAGTTCACAGTGCAATGGGCTCCGAAAGACAACCTGAGGATCAATCTGGATCATCGCATTGCGGAGTCGGTGGGACGGGTGAGCTACTACAGCGGGTACGACTCGTACAACTCCGGCTACAGCGGGATTGGCGGTGGCGGCGGCGGCTATATTCCACCCGAATACGAAGACGATGATGATGATGACGGGATTGACAAGTACGAGGATGCCAACTCGCAGTTGCGGATTTCGTGGCAACCCAGCAACAGACTGTCTCTAGATGCGATGATAGGGCAACGGAAATATACCAGTGGCGGCAGCGTCGGGTATCTGGCGGACAGCAACCAGACGACGCGGAATCTCTCGGTGAATTACCGCGCCAGTGATGAGTGGGGAATCAACGCGATGTGGGGCACCGACATGATGGACTTCCTGCAGGAGGGGCGCGGTGCGGTGAGCAACGACATGCTGTCACTGGGGGTCAGCTACCAGCCTGAGGGAAAGCCGTACAATGCGGGGTTGAGCCTGAACCTTCAGACCGGGTCCAGTCCAACGTATGTCGGCTTTGGGCCGGCGCAGAAGATGTTCATGGTGGCCAATGATATGACCGATGTCCGCACATACGTGAGCTACCAGCTTGATGAGAAATCGAGCGTGGCGCTGAATGTCGGCCTGTCGGATTTCGTCGGCGGTTATGCGGATTTCAAAAAGACGAATCTGGAATTGCAGTACCAGCGGAGACTGAGCGATCTGGCGATGGTGAGTTTTGGCTATCGCTACATCCAGAATACGTCGCGGCTGCCGCAGGACCCTCGGCTCGGCTATACGAGCCTGACGCCGGCCAGCCAGAATTATGTGGCGAATACATTTATGCTGACACTGAGCACAAACTTCCACAGTGGGATGGGTGGGGGCACGGCACCCAGATATACCGGCTTTGGCGGCACGGCGGGCTCCGGCCTGGGTAGCTTCGGGGGCTATCGCAGCAGCGGCGGTTACGGCAGCTATGGATCGAATGTCTATGGGGGTTTTGGGGGCCAAAGCAGCTACAACACCTACGGTGGCCAAAGCAGCTATGGCACCAGCTATGGGGCATTTGAGAACCTGCAAAGCGGGGGTACGTATAGCGACCAGAGCCGTCTGCCGGGGTACGGGATTTTTGAGGGCGCAGGGACTTTGCGACAGCCGTCGGCATACCAGGGGCAGCAGACCGGGCTGGATGCGGGCATCGGCGACTTCAAGGCAGATGAGCGTCGGCAGCCCGGCGATCTGAGGGACACAGAACGCCCGGGGATAGACGAGACCATACAACCGCCGCCGGCTCCCGGGATTAGCGGTGCGGATGATGTCGAGTTGCCAAGCTGGTGGATGCCGCAAGACTTGTGGGAGTACTGGCCGTATGGAGTGTGGAATGGTGAGTTCTAGAACAACTTTTGGCGATGGAGTGCTGCTATGGGCGTCGTAGTCTCACCCAACCGTGACCGTGTGGGCTTGGCATTCCTGCTAGGGATACTTGGATTAGCCCTGGTCGGCGGTGTGGCTAGTGCGAATCCCTTTGGCAATGTGCAGAATGTGCCGTTTGCGAGTGTGGCCAATGGGCCGCAGGGCGCAATCGTCGTTCCGGTGCGTGCAGGCGAAGTAGCCACTGCGGCGGCACGGACGGCGGCGGTGCGCTCGGCGATATGGTCACAACACTCGGTGGCGAGCTTGTGGCCGGCACAGGCTACGGTTGACCGGATGCGGCAGCATGGACTCGTCGGTGCGACGGCACAGGTGCGTGTGCCCAGAACGGTAGTCCATGCAGCCGGCAACAAGCTGGTGCTGCCCGACCTGGAGGCGGCGATAGTCAATGGGGCGCAGATAGGCGCTCCAGCCAATAAGCTGGAGTTTGAGTTCGAGGGCTTCTCGATACAGGATGAGGATGCGCTGCGAGATTATCTGAGCCGGGCCGTGCCAAAGGCGCGGCTGCTGTATGGCCCGCCGGCGTTCAATATCACAGTCAAGATAATCCGCGATGAAAACCTGCAGACAATTCAGGGCGGCACGTATGATGTGACCACCAATGAGATTCGTATCCCCCCGCTATCCGGTAATTTCCCCGAAGACACCTATGTGCTGATCATGCTGGTGCTGCACGCGTTTCATGACGACGCGGCGCTGTTCTACGACGCCTGGGAACAGGGCATGACCGGGGCTGTCGCGTATGCGGTGCAGACAACGCCGGGGGTTTCGCCGAGCTATGACCCGATAGACCCGGGGCCGTTCTACTGCCTGTCAGTCTATGAGGCGGAGAACCAGCCGGAACTGGCGAATCCGACGTATTACCCGGCCTCCGGCGTGACGAACATGATGGTCTGGCGCATCGCGATGGCGCGGGCGGCGTGGCTGAAGTGCTGGATCGAGGACGAGGGGTTTTTCGCCGCTTTCAACCGCCAGTACTATGATAACTTCACAGAGCAGCTTGCCGGCGACGTGCCGGCATTGAAGCTGCTGGCGGCAACAGTGCTTCCGCAGGTCGAGGGCGAGAGCTTCTTCGATTGGTTTGAGCATCAATATGTGCTGGATACGAGCTCGCACCTGGGGCCGAAGCTGTACACGTGGAATATTCCGCTGGAGATATCTGTGGCGTTAATTGTCGAGTTGTACACGACATTATCCGGCGGTGACGAGCAACCGATGGGGGCGACGGCCCGGACAACGTACTGGAGCTACGATTTCTCCGTCAAGCTGTATGCCGAAGAGGGGAATATCATAGACATTCCCGGCGCGGGTGCTTCGGCAGGCGAAGGGTTCCTGCTGCCGACGTTTTTCAACATCGGCGGCCCGCAGCGGGTCTCGGTGGATATCGAGGTGGCCAATATCTACCGGCGCTACATCTATCCGTACAGCAAGCGGGGTTTTGAGGCCGGGGAGAATAATCTGTACGGGGGTATCATCGGCAATGCCGAAGGAACTATAGATGTGACCGGCGGTGACGGGCTGAGCAGTCTCGAGGTCAGCCGCGGGGTGTGGGGCGATAGAATCACCACCACCGCGCTGCGCCCGATGCAGCTCGAGATACGGTTCGAGAACAAGCTTGGGCAGACGGTGACGCGGACATACAACGTGGGCTGGGATTCGTATGTGACCTTCATTGAGGGCGGCGAGCAGACACGCGTCACGCACACTTTCCTGAAGGGTGAGACGGGGCTGCAACTGATGTCTCTGCCGGTGCAGCCGCTGGTTAACAGCGCGCCGGATATTCTGGGCATTGCGGCCGACCGATTACTGCTGGCGGCCTGGGACCCGACGCTCGAGGGCGAGGACAAGTACACGATCTGGCCGGATACGGCGCCGTTCGAGCCGGGGCGCGGCTTCTGGCTGAAAATATTCGGAGACGTGAGTATGCAGACATTCGGGCTGCTACCGGCGGAAGACGAGCCGGCGCGTGTCTATCTACCGATAGGCTGGAACATTATCGGCAGTCCCCGTCGCGAGCCGATCGGCATTGAGGGTATCAAAGTGCAGCTCGGCGAGGCTGACCCGGTGAGCCTGAGCGAGGCAGTGGATAACGGCTGGGTGCAGCAGGGCATCTTCTCCTACGATCAGCAAGCCGGCTATGACACTGTGGAAACGCTCGATCCGTTTGCGGGCTACTGGTTCCGGGTTCTGCGCAGCCCCGGCGTCTATGTCCATTTCCCGGTAGTCGGTGCAGTTGGCGCCGAGAACCTGGCGCCGGAAAACCCGAGGCACAGCGGATACGAGGGCCGCAAGCTGAGCTGGAAGCTGCCGCTGGTGGCGAGCGCGGGACGACTGAGAAGCGCCGCCGCATACCTGGGTGTTGCCCGGGAAGCCGGCGATGGTGCGGATGCGGCTTTCGACCTCGCTGCGCCGCCGGATTTCGGGCCCTATGTGAAGGTGCGGTTCGTGCAGCCCGGCGACAGCAGGCGTGACGCGGCCTACCTGACAGATGTGCGCGGGGAGAATGGGACGAAACGTTGGGAGCTGGCTTTGAGCAGTTCGCTACCGGAGACGGAGGTCAGACTGAGCTGGCCGGACCTGAGCGAGTTGCCGGCGGCTGTGCGGCCGGTACTGGTGGACCGCGACACCGGAATCAGGCAGTACATGCGGACCTCGACACAGTTTGCTTTCTGTACGGATGCGACAGGGGGCTCGCGGAATCTGGCCATCGAGCTGGACACGAATTCTGCGGCGGCTCTGGTCATCGGATCGGTGCAAACAGCGCAGGCCAACGAGGGCGTGGCGGTAACGTATAGTCTGAGCAAATCCGCGGCGGTGGATATGCGGGTGCTGAATATCGCGGGGCGGACTGTGGGGATTGTTTGCAGCGATCAAGTAGCGCCTGCGGGGACCAGCACAACGGTATGGAATATGCGGAACACGACGGGCAGACTCGTGCCGGACGGAATGTATCTGCTACAACTGACGGCGCGGGATGACGAGGGTCGACAAATCGGCGTTTTGCGGGCGATGCAACTGCAGCGATAGAGACGGAGAACGAATGGACAGCAGGGCAAACGGAATCAGCCGGCTGATGGTTATCTGGGTATGTTGCTGTGTGGCGCTGCTATGCGGTTGCAGCGGCGTGGGTGATGATGTGCCGGTGGACCCGACATCGGCCATTGTTGTCGTGGGGGTGATTGACGCTGAAACAGAGGACTTTCTGGAGGTGGCGGCCACGGCGGTTGTCGGTGGAGTGCGTGAGACAGTAACCGTGGCGGAGGGTAGTGCGGTCTTGCGCAATATTCCATTCGGCACGGGGACACCTCCGACCCAGCCGCTGACAGTGACAGCCCGTGGCTATGTGACGGAGTCGTACCCGATCCAGATATCGGTGACTACAGCAACGTTCGAGACGGTCACGATGACGCCGGCAAACCTGAGTACTACCGGCATCGTTGAGGGATATGTGAGGAATGAAACGACTGGTGGCGGAATAGTGTCGGCAATGGTCTCATTCGAGCACACGCAACCCGGCGGGGACACGGTCGTTGTGAACGGCCACACTGACAACAAGGGCTACTACATCATCGGGGGCATGCCGATAGGGCGCGTTGAGGTGACGGTAGCCGCCGAAGGGTACCTGACGACGACGACGGTGATCAATGTGGCCCAGGCCGAGGGAGCCACCGAGCCACAGCAAGCGGACTTCACACTGGTGGGAGGCGAGACGAAGATAGTACTCAGAGGCCGCGTCGTTGATGTGTTCACCCAGCAGCCGATTGCAGGGGCCGAGGTAACGGTAGCCGAAATGGAGCCCGTGTACAGTGATGCAAATGGCGCGTTCTCAGTGCCCGACGTTTTTGTCGGAGAGCAGACGGTGGTGGTAAAGGCGCAGGGTTATGACGACTATCGGCAAAACGTGGCTGTGCTGCCCGGGATGGGGTCTCTGTTGATCCAGATGAATGAGCAGGCAGACAGGCCGCCGGCGGGGCCGTACACAATCCGTGGCACGGTCAGTTTGGTGGGTGCAGCAAATAACGCCGGTGCGCGCGTGGAGGTCTTTGATGTCAACAATGCTTTTGTGGCCGCCGAAACGTTCACAAATATCGAGGGCGGCTACTCCGTCTTCGTGCCGCCGGGCACATACGAGATAACGGTTTCCTATGAGGGGCGCTCGATCAGCAGGACGGTGACGCTGCCAGGAGGTGGCCAGAAGCTTGAGGGGATAGATTTCACTCTCACAGTGGGTTGAGATCTGAGCAGACTCTCTGCACGCGGGCAAGAGACGCGGCGGTGGGTTTGCCGCAGTGGGTATTGAGGTAGTCATCAGCTTTGTGGTAAACTGGCGAGGTAAGACGAACTCACTTCAGGGAGGCAGCCTCAAGTGCATATACAGTTGCGAGTCGGCGCTTTCATCACTATCATGTGCGCTCTGGTCAGTATAACCATTCTGGTGGCAGGCTGCAGTTCTAGCGATCCGGTGGCGACAACGATCATCGGGAGGGTTTTGCACGATAGCGACCACCGTGCTCTGGGAGACGTGGAGGTAACAGACAACAACAAGGTGACCACAACCGTTGCCGATGGGACCTTCGCGCTGCGGCTGAACGATATCGGGACAGTCACTATCTACGTGTTGGGCGAGGGATACGAGATGGCACAGCGAGAGGTCCCTGCAGGTGAGGGGATAAAGAGCGCCGGCACGTTCTATCTAAAGCCCGCGGCGCTGCCGGGATTTGGTCATATCACCGGCATTGTCGCCGACGCAGGGGCCGCAGCTGTTGGAGCACAGGTGTGGGTCGGAGGCAACAGGGCAATCACTGATGCGGACGGCAGATACACGCTGTACAACGTGCCGACAGGGCAGCAGACTGTGACGGCTTCGACAGGAAGCAAATCAGGGACCACTTCGGCAATGGTGATCTCGTTGCGCACGGTGACGGCAAACATCGCGTTGAGTTCGGGGCCGCCGATAGGGCCATTTTGAGGCGTATGCGCGGTATTGCAGACGTTGCCGCGTCGCTAAGCGGACTATAACCGGACACAATTGCTTGCCACTTGTGGGGTAGTTGGTCCGGTTCTGTATTTCAGGACGCGGGCGTTGCGCCGGAGAAGGTTGGTTGGGCACCAGTGAGCAAACAGCTCGGTCTCGGTATTGCGCTTGTGTTGGCCTTGTTGGCCGGCGGGTTAGGCTACTGGCTGACGGCAAACCGTGGCCGTGACGATGGTCAGGAAGCATCCTCACAGGTCGCAGCTGAGACGACATCTCCCGGCCAGGCGATGATCGAGGAGACAACGATAAAGCATAGCCCGGGTGGCAGAACGGCGTGGCGCGTGCTACTCGAAGGTGTGACACTGAGGAGCGGTGGAGGGAGTATTGCCGCGCAGGCCGTGCGAGAAGCAGTTATCTATGACAATACCGGCAAGCCGATGGTGCGGGTGACGGCCCAGAGTATCAGCGGCAACACCAAGAAGCGGGATCTGCAAGTCGAGGGCAATGTGCGGGCGGTATCGCCGGAGGGCGCCGTGTTCGATACCAGCATCGTAAAATGGGTGCAAGACGAGCAGAAGCTGGTGTGTCCAAGTACGGTGACGATGCGGGACCGAGACACGGTCGTCCGGGCCAACTCGATTGACTTCTATGTCAATCAGGACCTGGTGACATCATCGTCCAAAGTGCAGATGTCCGTCGCGAATAACACACTCGTCGGGAATAACCTGAGATACAATGTCAAAACGCAGGATTTCTCGCTGAAGGCTGTGCAGGCGGTATTTGATGCCGAGAAGGCGCGTGAGGAGCTCAGCAGGTAGATGAAGATGAGACGGGCGAGGATTGGGGTTGCACTGTTGCTGCTGGTCGGCATCGTCGGGCTTGCTGCCTGGGGCTGGGCGCAGGAGGTCGAGAAGGGGTCGGACAAACAGGCTGAGAAGGCGCCCGCAGATGCAACTGCCGACAAGCAGCCCAAGCCGGATGAGGCCGCCGGCACCAAAGAGACTAAAAAGAAGGCAGAAGACGATGAGGAGGATCGCTTCGAGCTGCAGTGGGCCGACAATATGTTTCATGATAAGGCCCAGCACACCTACTACCTGACCGGTAACATCGTGATGAGTCACGAGGACGTGCTGATGTACTGCGATGAGGCCGAGTACTACGACAAGGACCACCCGACCAAGCCGGATAGCGCACGAGCCACCGGCAACTTGAAGATTGTTGATCCTGAAGTCACGGTGACCGGCGACCTGCTGGAGGCGGACCTGGACAAGAAGATCGCCGTGATAACGGGTAATGCGCGTATGGTGGGGAAGAAGAAGCCGGACGAGGACAAAGAAGAGGGGGCCGCTGCCAAGACAGGTGCGAAGCCGGCGAATGAGACGAAAGAGGACAAGGAGCCGGAGACGCTCGAAGGCTACGTCGAGGAACTGACCACGATAACGTGCGAGAAGATTACGTACTACTATGATGAGGACGTGAAGAGGGGCGTCGCAGTCGGAAACATAAAGGCCGTGCAGGAGCATAGAACGGCATGGGCTGATGAGGCCATCTATGAGGGCATCCCCGAAGAGTTGACGCTAATCGGGAATGTCCGGCTGAAGACTGATGAGGGTGACGAATTCCGCGCGCCGCGTGCCGTCATCGGGATTGAGGATGACTGGATCCGCGCCGAGAATGTCAGCGGCGTCACCTTCCGCCGCGAAGAGGAAGAAAAAGAGAAGAAACCGCCCAAGGCTGAAATCGAGGCTGGGCAGAAGCCGCAGAGCGAAGAGGCAACCCTGGCCAAAGAGGCCGAGGAAGCAAAAGACAACTCCGGAGATAAGCAGAAGCCCCCGGAGCAATAATAGGCGGTAGCACATCGGCCGAGTCTGTCAGCCGACGTCGGCACCGCAAGCGTGGCGAACTCTCTCCACTGTCTCGGCGGCTACGGCGCGTGCATGGACGGCTCCGGTCCGCAGCACATCCACGACGTAGTCCATGTCATCGGCGAGTTCCTGTCGGCGTTGCCGTGCCTCCGCGAAGTACTCCATGAACATCTCGAAGAGCGCCTTCTTGGCATCCCCATAGCCCATGCCTCCGGCGCGGTACCTGGCGGCCATCTCTTGTTGTTGCTGCTCGTCGGCGAAAAGCGCGTACATTGCATAGACGGCGCAGTTGTCGGGGTCCTTGGGGGCCTCTAACGGCGTGGAATCGGTGACGATACTCATCATGGCCTTCCGCACCTGCTTTTCAGGATCGAATATGCCGATGGTGTTGCCATAGCTCTTCGACATCTTGCGGCCGTCAATGCCGGTGACGGTTGCGGTGTTCTCCAAGATGTAGGCATCGGGCACGACGAGGGTTTCGCCGTAGGTGTTGTTGAAGCGGATGGCAATGTCGCGGGTGACCTCAACATGCTGCTTCTGGTCCTGGCCGACGGGCACGAGGTTTGAGTCGTAGATGAGGATGTCGGCGGCCATGAGTACGGGATAGGCGAAGAGGCCGTGGTCAGCCGGGACGCCCTGAGCGGTTTTCTCCTTGTATGCGTGGCAGCGTTCGAGCAGCCCCATCGGCGTGATCGTGGACAATATCCAGGTAAGCTCGGTCACCTCGGGAATATGGGACTGGATAAATATGGTTGCCCGGTCCGGATCGAGGCCGAGCGCGAGGTAATCCGCCGCCAGGTCAAGCGTCTGTTGCCTGAGGTCTTCGGCGTCGCGGATGCTGGTCAAGGCATGATAGTTGGCGATGAAATAGAAGCCATCATGCTCGTCCTGGAGCTGCACGTATTGACGAATGGCTCCGAAGTAGTTGCCGATGTGAATCTTCCCCGAAGGTTGCACTCCTGATAGTACCCTCATGATTCGTCTCCCCAGTGTATTGGCCGGGCAAAAGCTAAACCGTGGCGCGCATTACCGGCCCCACGGTTGGTATTCTGCGATAGGTCGGTTGTCACGCACGCAGACAGGGTCGGCGGTCACACCAGCGCTCGCCAAGCCCAGATTCGATCACCCATTCTGCACATCAATATCGCGTCTATCATCAGCGCTCTGCCCTTAGTTTAGGAATTAGCGGAGAGGCTGTCAAGTGGTGCAAGCTGGGCCAGCGGCCCCTTCGCCATGTAAAAAGTCTGCTGCGGAAACTCCATGCGTAGACAGGAAGCCTTACCAGAGGACTGCCGGCCTTGCCGGTAGCCGAAACTCGTAGTCATAAGTCACTTTGCAATGTGAGGGCTTTTACGGCATAATATCCGGGTAGGAGTCGGGGGGAGCGAACAGGACGGATTCTGCGCTCGAAGTAAGAGCGACACGTGGGCAGGCATAATGAGAATAGCAGACCTCGTAGAGCTCCAGAAGATGGCGCGGTCGCTGGACCTGGCGGGACTGCGCGACATTCGCGAGGCCCTCGACGCGACGGATGGTTCCCCGAGTCTGCTGACAGCGACGGAGCTCAATGAGTTGCTGTCGGAGTATGTGCTGCTTACAGGTATCGGGGATGATGCGCTACACAGGCTGTTCGAGGAGTTGCTCAGCGATATTGCGACCGGTGCGGCGTTGATGGTGCAAGGGCCTGCCGGTGCGGGCAAGACGCACCTGCTGTGTGTCGCGGCGTTGTTGCTGGAGTACCCGGCACTGCGCTCGCTCTTCGCGCAAGCGCACCCGGAGTATGAGGAGATCCTGCGGCGGATGGACCGGAAGGCGGCGCCGCTGGTGGTGCCGGTATCTCTGCAGGAGCACCGGGCCGAGGATGAGCATCTCGAGGACATCATCTTTGATTGTGTGGAGCAGGAACTGGCGCGGCCCCGTTACGACATGGAGGTACCGCTGTCGGAGCAGTCCTACGCGCTGGACCTGATCGAGCGGCATATCCTGCCACGCTACCAACGTGGCCTTGATGCACATGTCAGGCAGCGCTATGGAGGCTGCGAGAGCTGGGCGGAGTTGTCAGAACACGACCAAGGTGCGGCGGTTTCGGCCGGTCAGGCTTTCGCAGCCGGTATCGGCTATCCTCTGGATTTCCGCCAGAGCCGGATGGAACGGATGGCACGGCTTGCCGAGGTTGTCGCAGAGCTGAATATATCCGGCGTGGTTTGGCTTATTGATGACCTTCTGCAGTTTCTCGCCGGTGCCGGGGTCAAGGCCGTGCGCAATGACATCGCGTTCCTCGAATTCCTTGGCCAGCGGACCAAGCTGGACCGACTTTACCTGCTGGTCACGACGCAGGCGGGGATGGAGGAAATAAGCGGGATTGAGCCTTATGTGGTGGCGGGTGTGCGCGATGCTTTTGACCAAATGTACCGGCTGGATGCCGCGCGCATGAGGCGGGTGGCGCACACCCGGGCAATACGCATACTCGACATGGACGATTTCGAGGAGGCAATCGCTGGGGTGTACACGGCCTACCGACAGGCATTCGGCGAGCCATCCTTCTCGGAGGCGGATTTGCGAGCTACATACCCCCTGCACCCGGCGGCAGAGCCGATCCTGGAAAACATCTATCAGAAGTACTTCGCGGAGGGCGACGCGCTTGTTGATTTCCTCGAGGCCCTGCGTGTGTCCGGGGATGCGGTGCTTCTGGAGCGGGATTGCCAACGCCTGATATCGCTCCCGGAGATACTGGATCTACTGAACTCGCGTCTGGCGGCCCACCCACGAGCCAGCGACTATGTGCGGGAAGTTCTCGACTACTACGAGAAGAATGCGGCGCGTATTTCGCCTGACCATCCGGATGAAGTGCTGGGCGTGACCAAGGCGCTGATCATGTTGAGCATGGGGAACATGCCGGCTGCATCAGACCGGATGGCGGAACTGATTGGTCTGGATGAAGACGGGCATCCGCTGGTGCCCACTGCGATGGTGCAGGAGTTGCTGGAGCAGATGCGGCTGCGGGGCAACTATGTTGATATGCGCGGCGCCGATGAACGCGCGAATTACACCATAGATGTCCACACGAACCTGGGTGAGCTGGCGCGGCGGCGACTGATGACCGCCCGCAGCGGCTTTGTGGATGGTGACGCCAGGCTTTGGAAAGCGGCGAGGTCGGCGGCCTCAAGGCCGGACTTTCCGCTGGCGCACTTCGATGATGCAAAGACACTGGAGGTCATCTGGGAGAACACCACGCGCCTGGTGCTGACTGAAACGAGCGACTTGAAATCCATCACCGGCCAGGACCTCAAGGACGAGGTCGCGGAACTGGGATCCGTTGACAGTGAACATAGTTGCCGGGTTCATATCGCCGAGCTGCTGGACCCGGCGGGGCAGGCGGAGGCGTTCGCAGAGGCCTCGGGAGCAGTAGCTGGACAACGCTTTGCAGATGGCTTGGTAGCATGGCTGCCCCGGGCGCTCACCGAGGTGGAACTAGACAAGGTACGTGAGTTTGCATCATGCCGACAGGTACTGCGGGAACCGGCTTCGTCCCATGAGCAGCCTGAGGTGGCGGATCGCATTGCGGAGGAGGCCGCGATGCTGGAGCCGGAGGTGAGCCAGATAGTGGCTCGGGCATACCGGGATGGGCACTTGCTGACGGCGGCGGGAGATGAGGAAACACTCGCTGACACGGCTCGCGACGCGCCCATCTGGGCGGATCTGCTGGGGGGTGTAGTAGCCGGTCCGCTGGCACGCCTCCATCCTGATTTCCCCGCGATAGCTCCGCGCCGGCCGGTGAGCAGTCCACGCCTCGTGGATCGGCTGCTTGAGGGTGTCATCAGGCCGGGCGCACTGGAAGCTGAGGCTGATGCCGACCTGGTGGCAATGGCCGAGGATGTGCTGGGGCCGATGGGGCTGATACAACGCGATGAGGAAACGCTGTTGGTGGATGTCCGTAACAGCCCGGCGGCGGCAGCGGTGATGGAGCGCGTGCGGGCCCGTGACAAGACGCCGGAGAGTGAACGTGGGCGACCACTGTCGTATGCCGACCTGGGGTTGCACCTGGCGAAATCCCCGGCTGGCATAACACTCGAGCTGTTTGAGCTCACGATTGCGTGCCTGCTGCGAAGGGGCTGGCTGGTGGCGGTTGACATGGCCGGCGAGTCGCTACCCGCTGACGTTCTGGATGGGCCGATACGGTCGCGTGTCGCGCAGGTGGCACGCGCTCCCTTGCTGAGTATAGGGGAATGGCGAGGCCTCACACGGATCGCAAAGATGGTGCTGGGCACCTCCGTACCACGCCCTGACCACGCGACCCAGACGAGCATCTATGCGGGTCTGGTGGAGGCCGGCGAGTTGAACCTGAAACGCATCGCCGCGATGAAAGCGCGAGTTGCACAGCTCCAGGGGACGTTGGGCCAAGCCGCCTCACAATGGCGGGAGGCAAGCGCGGCTCTGGATGAGACGGCGGAGTTCTTCAGTCTGGTGGACACGACACTGCTGCCGGCCGACGGGTTGAGGAAACTGGTTAATGCCGGGCAGAGGTTCCTGGAACAGGACAACGGCCCGGCACCGCTGGCAAGGCTGCTACGAGATGTGGACGGCATCTGGAATTTCCTGCAGTCCACGGCGATGGCGGTGGTCACGATGCGGACGTACCTGCTCGATGAGCGGCTGCGTCTGGAAAATGATGCGGATCTACGGGCCCGGCAGCAACGGCTTTTGGCGCTGATCGGCACGGGCGAGCAGATGATATCCGAGGCGACGGCGTTCGCGCGCCTGTCGCAGATATTTCTGGCCACATACAAGCGGCGCTATCTCAACTGGCATCGCCGCTGTCACCGGCCGGCTGTCTTCGAGCGCTACCGCTCCCTGCGAGCTGCGCCGGAGTTGCGGGCGCTGGCACAGTTGCAGCGTCTGGACCTGCAGGTGGAGGATGATCCCGGCCGCGTTTTCGAGATTCTTGACGCCCAATTGCAGCGGCAGTGCGAATATGAAGCGCTGGCGACGGCGCTGGACAGGCAGCCGATCTGTCCGGAGTGTCATCTGCAGCTTGATGTGGAGTTGGACCTGGTGCCACCGGAGGAGGTACTCGAGCTGGCGCTGGCCGGCATCAGGGCGTATGCGGCGAGGATGAAAGAACCTGAGTTCCACACCGCGCTGACGACATACGCTTCAGGTGTTGCCGGCCGCGGCGAACTGGCCACACGTCTCGACCGCGTACTGCACCTGGATGATGAGCCTAACGCGCGCGTCATCCTGACGTTGTTCAACGATGAGTTGATTTCACATCTGAACCGCATGCTGAGCGGTAAGCGGCTGAAGGTGCGTGAGTTCTCGCGGCTGCGGGAGCTTCTGTCAGGCCGTACGATGGGGGCGGAGGAGGCGTTGCAGTTGTTCGAGCGTTGGCTGGCAGGGGATCGCGATGACGATGGGGATGACGACGAGGACCAGCTCATCCACGTCGAGCCGTGAGGCAGTGCCTGGCCGTGTCGCGAAATCTGTGGAACGCTTAGTTGTCGTTCGTGTTGCGGGTCTGTATCTCTTCGATGACCGCGGCCTTCTCGTCAATAGCCTGATGCAGTTGCTCCGCAGTCACCGTCGCGCAGCCGATGTGACGGACGACTTCCCCGCCGGCGGTGTTGGCAATGACGGCGGCTTGCAGGAATGATGCACCAGAGGCGAGACAGGCGGCCAGGACGCTGATAGAAGTATCCCCGGCACCCGTTACGTCAAAGACCTCCGTAGGGACAGCCGGGAGCAGGTGCACTGCGCCGGTTGCTTCATAAACGCACATGCCCTTCCCACCGCGCGTGATGACGGCGGCCTCCAGTTGGGCATCAGCTTGCAGCTTGCGAGCGGCTGCGACGGCGCTCTCATCGCTGGATATATTGATGCCGGTGGCGATGGTGGCTTCTCTCTCATTGGGAGAAATGAGAGTAGCCCCGAAAAAATATGGCATATGATAGGGCTTCGGGTCAACGCATACTGTGAGGCCGATCTCGCGGGCGTGGCTGAGTAGATGCCGGCTGACGCCCTCTGTCAGTGTGCCCTTGTCGTAGTCGGAGAGGATCAGCGCATCAACTTCCTCGATGGCCTGGATGGCGCTGCCGACCAGAGAGTCATAGAGCCCCTCGACGGGCTCCACTTTGTAGTCATAGTCAACACGGACAACTTGCTGGCCGGCGGCTATTACGCGGATCTTGGTGGTGGTCTTGCGCTCAGGGGTCCGGACCAGGGGCGTCAGGTCGGCGCCCATGTCGCGCAAATGCCCGGCCAGAGTATAGCCCGCTTGATCCTCGCCGATGATGCCACATGCAAGCGGCGAGACGCCGAGAGCAGCGAGGTTGCGCACTACGTTGCCCGCTCCCCCCGGGACAGTATCCTCCCGCTCGACCTCGACTACCGGCACCGGTGCCTCGGGCGAAATGCGCGAACAGCTTCCCCAGATGTACGTGTCAAGCATGTAGTCACCCAACACGGCGATCTTTCTGCCCGCAAGATTATTAATGATTTCATGGAGTTGCTGCAGCATACTGTGCTCTCTTCTCCGCTACAACGGGAAAATGACGTGGTATGTTGGTCTGAGTGATGGCGATGGTATTATAGCACTGCGGGAAGGTGCACAACAACGGCGCAGTCCGCGATTGCGCTTGGGACTGTGCCCCGATTACATTCCGGGACTGGCGGCAAACTTCACCGCTGCGTGTGGTAGGCAACGGGCAGGTGTCAGGGGCTCGCGCAAGGAATTTGGGGTGATACCGACTGTGGAGGGGATAGCTATCAGAAGCAGACTGCCTCATGTGGCCGCGTTCTGGGATAACGCCTGCCTCAAGCTGCCGAACGCACCGGCGTGCACTTATGCGGGGCGCACCTGCAGCTTCGCGCAGATGGATACATTCATCGCCGGTCTGGCCGGGCGGCTTCGTGACGAAGCAGGCGTCGAAAGAGGTGACCGTGTTGCCATAGCAATGCCCAACTGTGGCGCCTACCTGACGGCATATTGGGCTGCGCTGCGACTGGGTGCGGTGGTCGTGCCGGTCAACATCAAGCTGCGCGCCGGAGAGCTGGCGTACGTGCTGGGCAATGCTGAGCCGAAGGTAATCTTTTTGCATGAGCAGGTGGCGGACGCGGTCACGAAGGCCGCCGCCGAGGCCGAGGTCTCTGCGCATGTCATCAGTGTCGCCTCGGATGCCGACGGGCCCCAGGTGCTCTGTCCGTCGGACACTGAGTCGGTAGCGCGCACATGCCCTGAACTGTGCGGAGAAGACATCGCCATCATCCTCTACACTTCCGGCACGACGGGCCAACCCAAGGGCGCCATCATGCGGCATGAGGACCTGCTGTTCAATGTCCACAACGCGATCCTCGCGCACTCGTTCCGTCACGAGGATGTGCATCTGCTGGCCATCCCGTTTTCAGCGCCGACAGCGACCTACAGCCTGCTGCCGAGCTGCGCGTATCTGGCCAGCGAAATCGTCATCGCGCCGCAACCATATCCGGGTGAACTGTTTGATCTGATTGACGCGCACGGCTGCACGACTTTTATCGGCGTCCCGACGCTGTTTCATCTGGTGACCCAGGATCCTCGGCTGGCTGAAGCCGACCTGAGCTCGCTGCGGTTGATCGCGTATTCAGGATCGCCTATGCCCGCGCGCACGATTACCAACTTGCGGCGGCGTTTCCCGCGTGTGGTGCTGCACAATTTCTTCGGCCTAACCGAGACTATCTCGATGACGCATGTGCTAGCCGGCCCCGATGCCGTGGAGAAGCCCGATTCCATCGGCAAGGCGCTACCGGAGATATACACACGCATTGTGGATGATGCAGACAATGATGTGGCTGTCGGCGAGGTTGGCGAGCTATGCTTCCGCCGCGATAATGTCATCGTGGGTTACTGGCGTCGCGAGGGGCAGCTTGAGGAGGCGATCAAGGACGGCTGGTTCCATACCGGCGACTTCGCCTCATCTGATGAGGATGGCTATCTCTACGTGCAGGGACGCAAGAAGGACATGATCATAGTAGCGGGGCAGAATGTCTACGCGCTGGAGGTTGAAAAGGTCATTCTGCGAAATGCGGAGGTACGCGAGGTGGCAGTGATCGGGATCGAAGCAACTGGAGCGCGGGCGGCTCTCGGCGAGTTGGTCAAGGCGGTGGTAGTACCACAGCCCGGGGCAAACTTGACAGAGCTCGATATCAAGCGGCATTGTGCCGCCCAGCTACCCAGCTACAAGGTCCCGCAGGTCGTTACGTTCTCTGAGGAGCTTCCGAAGAACGCTGCAGGGAAAGTGCTGAAGCGCGAACTGCGCTAGCAGTGGGGTCGCGGTTCGCAGGAGGGCAGTATGGCCAGGAAAGTGCGTCGCCCACTGACACCGGCGGAACGTCGGCGCAAGAGGCTATTGTGGACAGTAGGTGTGCTCGGTGGCTTGTTGCTGCTGGCAATTGTGATTGCGCTCGTGGTCTATGTGCGCGCGCGAGGTGAGCCACCGCTGCCGCCAGATGCTCGGGCGGGGATGGGCCAGGACAGCGGAGTCACAGCAGGCAGCGGCGAGTATGCCCGGATCCAGGAGGCGATACGACAGGGCCGACGGCAGCGCATCGCGGTGCAGTTGACCAATGCCGACATCAATCAGATGATCCGGGAGATCACCAGCGGGGGCGCACAGTTCCAGTTCATCGAGGCGTATCTGGGACGCGGACGCGTCATCGCCAAGGGGATGGCGAATCTCAATCGGCGCTCCTGGACGGTGCAGGTGGCGTTGCGGCTCACGGCTACGGACGGACGGCTGGAAGCCAAAGTGGACGAACTGTGGATCGGCAGCATGCACGCCCCGCAGCGGGCGAAGGATAAGCTCCAGGAACAGATGAGCCGAGAACTGGCGAAACGAACTCCGTCCAAGACAGGCATCTATGTGGAGACAATTACTGTCGAGCCGGGACGCGCGAATGTCACCGGCTATACACTCGGAAGATAGGACTACGCAATTGACTGAAGATGACAGGACAGACAATACCGAGCACTATTTCTCCGCCGAGCCGCAGGTGCCGTCGGCTCCGCTGCTGGTGCGTGAGACCGTACGCGGGATGAAGCTGCGGTTGTGGACCGACCGCGGGGTGTTCTCGCGCGGCAAGCTGGATGCAGGCTCGAAGCTGTTGGCTGAGACGTTCGAGATAGGCCGGGGCCACCGGGTGCTGGACTGGGGCGCAGGCTATGGCGTGCTCGGTATCGTAGCGGCCCTGGTCGAGCCCTCGTGTACGGTGACGATGGTCGAGGTGAACCAGCGGGCCGCAGACCTGGCCCGGCGCAATCTGACGGAAAACTCCGTGTCGAACGCAACGGTTCCGGCCGGATCGGCATCCGAGGTGCTTAGTAATGAGCAGTTCGACACAATTATCTCCAACCCGCCGATGAGTAAAGGCAAGGCCGTCGTCCAGGCAATGATAGCGGATGCACACGCGCGGCTTGCTGACGGCGGCTGCCTGTGGCTGGTGATACATACCAGACGCGGTGCTAAGAGCTACCTGAAGTATATGCAGACGCTCTTCGAGAATCCTGAGACCGTCAGGATGAAGGGCGGGTATCGTGTCCTGGCCGGCTGGAAGTAGTGGCGGGCGAGCTCATCAACAAGGAGCGAGACGGATGAATTCACGGGAGAGAGTTGATGCAGCTCTGGCGCACCAAGAAGCAGATCGCATCGCCATTCATGACGCGCCGTGGTCAACGGCAATCGAGCGCTGGCATAAAGAGGGACTTCCTGAGGACACTTCGCCGGCAGAATACTTCGGTTACGAACTGCGCGGGGCAGGTGCGGATCTGACCTTCCACTTTGAGCCGGAGGTCATCGCGGAGACCGACGAATACACCATCAGCCGCAACGCCAACGGAGCCATCCGCAAGAACTGGCGGCATATGATGTCCACTCCCGAGTGCCTGGAGTTCACAATCACCGACCGCGCCAGTTGGGACCAGCACAAGCACCGCCTCGAGGTGACGAAGGACCACATCAACTGGGATGCCCTCGCAGGCTTCAACCAGAGCAGGGCAGCCGGCTACTGGTGCTCTTTCAACGCGGCTATGGGTTACGACAAGACGCAGGGCATTGTCGGGTCTGAAAATCTGCTCATGTCAATGATTACGGACCCCGATTGGGTGCTTGAGATGTTCATGACGAGCGCCGAGATGATCTGCCAGGCGGCGCAGAGCATGATAGACGGCGGCTTTGAATTCGATGGGGCTTTTTTCTATGACGATATGGGCTATCGCAACACGGGGCTGTTCTCGCCTGACATGTACCGGCGGCTGCTGATGCCGGCTCACGCGCTGGCATGCAGCTTCTTCCACGATCGCGGCCTGAAGGTGATCCTGCACAGTTGCGGCTGCGTCAATGAGATCGTGCCCGACATTATCGCCGCCGGCGTGAACTGTCTTCAGCCGCTGGAAGTGAAGGCCGGCATGGACGTAGTGGAACTCAAGCGCGAGTACGGCAAGGACCTGGCCTTCATGGGTGGGATTGATGTACGCAACTGGGCGCTGGAGGACCCGGGGCCGATGGAGGACGAACTCCGAACCAAGATTCCGGTGGCCATGGAAGACGGTGGCTACATCTTCCACTCGGACCATTCAGTGCCCGATAATGTGAGCTTCCAGCGCTATGAACGGGTCATCGAGATAGTGCGTGAACTGGGGAGGTACTGAACGGGACGAAGACCTGATGCTACGGGCTTTGGGCGCTGCGGCTCGTTTGACACTCCCGCCTCGGTACTGATATAATGCCATGGAATTTAGAGTTCCCCAGTCCGCAACGGACAGTGGCAGATGCAGTTGGCGACAGGCATGACTCGCTGAGTTGATGGCAGACAAGATAAAAGCACAAATCACACCAGATGGTGAGGCAATACAACAGTGTACTTGAATCAGCTTGCCATGCGTGGGTTTAAGAGCTTTGCGGACGCTACGGAGTTGGATTTCGGCTCGGGGACGGCTGCAATAGTCGGGCCTAACGGAGTGGGCAAGAGTAATATCAGCGACGCCATACTGTGGGTGCTCGGCGAGCAGAGCTACCGGACGCTACGGACTGAAAGTTCGCAGGATATCATCTTCACCGGCACGGATACACGCCGGCCTCTCGCGATGGCGGAAGTCTCCCTCACATTCGACAATAGCGACGGGCGCCTGCCCATGGATTTCTCCGAGGTGAACATCTCCCGACGTCTTTTCCGAACCGGAGAAAGCCAATACCTGATCAACAAGTCGGTTGTGCGGCTGCGTGATGTGCGCGATCTGCTGCTGGGCACCGGCGTCGGGCCGGACGCCTACTCTGTTATCGGCCAGGGCGAGATTGATGCGATTCTCAGCATTCGCGCCGAGGACCGGCGAGAGCTACTTGAGGAGGTCGCCGGCATCCGCAAGTACCGCATCCGCCGCGATGATGCCACCCGCAAGCTCGAGCGCACTGAAAACAACCTTACCCGCATCTCCGACATTGTCTATGAACTGAGCAATCAGCGCGCGCCACTTGAGCGCGAGGCCGAACTGGCGCGCAGATATAAGGAATTCGACGAGCATCTGCGGACGCTGGACCTGCAACTGCTGTCGCGCGACCACGAGCAGCTCAAACAGCAGCGGGCGAAGGCCACCAATGATGCCGCCATCGCCAAAGCCGACCTCGCTGCTACACGTGGAAAAATCTCGGAGCTAGAGGCCGAACACGCAAAACTGAAGACCATGCTGGATGCTAAGGACGCGGCCCTCGCAGCGCTGCATCGTGAGACGGCCGAGACACGCCAGCAAGCCGCCGATGCGCGACAGGAACGTGCGGTCAACCAGGAGCGCCGCCGAGCTGTAGAGGCACGGCTTGCGGCTGTTGAGACGGAGCTGGATGCCGAAGAGCAGCGGCTTGAGGGATTGACGGGCCAGGTGGCGGAGTTGACTGCAGACTCCGACGACTTGGCGAGGCAGCTCTCGCAGTCGGAGGCAGCTCTGGCTTCCCATCGGGAGCTGTGCGAGAATGCGGAGGCTGCGGCCCGGAAGCGACATGAGACGATAGCGGAACTTGAGGGACGGCGAAACGAGGCGCTGCGGCGGGTGGCGGCGCTCGAGAACGAGGCGGCGGCGCTGGAGGCTTTGCAGGCCGATCTCCAACAACGTGCGGAACGGCTAAGCAACCAGCAGCGAGCACTGCAGGAGCATGTCCAACGGCTCGAGACAAATCTGGAGGAGACAAACAGAGAACGAGAGCGGGTGCGGACGGCGCTGGAGGGTGCCACGGCGGCACGAGCGGGCTACGAGCAGAGCCTGGCGAAAAGCCGAACGCTGCTGCGCGATCATAGTGCCAAGCGCGAGCAGCTTGCGGCAGCAATCAGCCGGCTCGAGGAGCGCCGCGACGTCCTCTCCGAACTCCAACGGGCGTATGAGGGGCACCCCGAAGGCGTGAAAGCCGTTATCGCCGCCGCTGCGGAGAGGCGTCTCTCCGGCATCCGTGGCGTCGTTGCGGATGTGCTTGAGGTGCCGCGAGACATTGAGACGGCCATTGCAGCCGGTCTCGGTGAGCGGCTCGGATGGATCATCACCAATTCGCAGGCAGATGCGCTGGCCGCAGTCAAATTCCTGACTGCCGGGGAACTCGGTCGAGCCGTCTTTTTCCCGGTCTCCACGGCGACAAGCGACACCGCACAGCCACGCCCCTCACAGATACAGGGGAAGTGCTCCGGTAGCGCGAGTGAGCTTGTCAAATACCCTCGGGAACTGGCCGGCATATTCGACCTTCTACTCGGCGACCTGGCCATCTGCAGGGACCTGCCGTCGGCCCTGGAGGTCTTTGAGGATTCCGGTGGAGCCTATCGGATAGCGACATTGAACGGTGAGGTGATCGAGCGCAATGGAGCGATCCGCAGCGGGGTGACGGACGCACCCGGCGCACAGCCGTTCGGCCGCAGACGCGAGCTTGAGACGGTGGAAAGCCGCATCGAAATCCTGCGCTCGTGTCTCACCGAGCTGTGGGAGAAACAAGAAGAACTTGATGCAGAGGTGCAGAGGCAGCGAGGTCTGTTGCAGGACAGCGATGCACAGGTTGCTGGTCTGCAGACTTCAGCCGCGCAGGTAGAAAAGGAGCTCAGTCACCTCGAAAGCACGCGGCATGCGGCTGCCAACTCTCTGGAGGAGAACGAAGAGGACGTCAGCAGACTTCAGGAGCAAATTGAGCGCACTGTGCGGCGCCACCAGGAGGCGGTCGGCGAGTGCTCCAGCGCGCAGGAAGTGGCACACGCAGGTTCCTCCGACATGGAGGGTCTGCGTGCGGCTGAGACGCCGGCGACCTCACTGGAGCAGCTGCGCTCCGAGCTGACTGAGCGGCAGGTAGCCGTGGCCGAGATGCGCGAGCGGCTCAATGCAACGCGAGCAACCATGCAGCGGGTGACGGCTGACCTCGAGAGCGCTACCGAGAGGCGGAAGGCCGCACTCGCCGAGAAAAAGGAGCTTCAGGAGGAACTCGCCCAGCTTGTGGAAGCCCTTGAGAGCGAAGACGGGGAGACGAATCAGCTGGAGGAGGATGTCGCGAGACTGGAAGATGAAACACGAGAGCAGATCGAGAGTGCAGCAAGCCTGCGGGAGCAGGTCGCCGCTCTGGAGACCTCGATGCGCCGGCTTGCGGATGCGGCCATGGAACAGAACGAGCGGCTGCATCAGGCAGAGATTGGGCTGACCCGGGAAGAGGGCCGTCTGCAAACGATTGTCGAACGCTTGGCCGACATGTATGATATGACGCCGGAGGCGGCACTGGAGCTTCAGGAAGCGGAGTTCGATGAGGTCACGGCACGCAAGGAGGCGCGGCGACTGCGTGCGGAGATACGGCAACTGGGGCCGGTGAACATAGGGGCGATCAATGAATACGAGCGGCTCAAGGCGCGGGAGGACTTCCTGCGCACTCAGGAGGATGACTTGCGGGCCGCCCGCGATGACCTGCTGCAAGTTATCGCCGAGATTGATGAGGCAGCAGAAGCCGCCTTCATGGAGGTATTCAAACAGGTACAGGTAGCGTTCGCCGAGATGTTCGAGCGTCTCTTCGACGGCGGAGAGACCGAACTGAAACTGACCGAGGAAGAGCATCCGCTTGAGGCCGGAGTGGAGATATTCGTGCGGCTGCCGGGCAAGAAGATCCAGCACTTGCTGATGTTGTCGGGCGGCGAGCGAGCAAAAGTAGCCATCGCCATGCTGTTTGCAATGCTGAAGGTGAACCCTTCGCCGTTCTGCCTGCTGGATGAGATTGACGCAGCGCTTGACGATGTCAACACCGAGCGCTTCGGAGACATGCTTGAGGAGTTCTCGAAGGATATCCAGTTCATCATCATCACCCACAACCCCCACACGATGGAGCGCGTGGACAGACTGCACGGCATCACCATGGAGGAAGCAGGCGTATCGAAGGTCATTTCGGTGCGGCTGGAGGACGCCCAGCGCCAGGCTCAGAAACAGACCCAAGTGGCGATCGCTGACTGAGACGAAAGATTTGCTGACGTGTCCGGACAAACCTCGGCCGCGTAGCTCGGCGGGCGATTTCGGGAAGGAAGAGATGTGAAGTGCTAAAAGGACTTTTCGGCAAAGTTGCCAATCTCGTGCGCGGCAGGGCCAACATTGATGAGGACCTCATGGAGGAGTTGGAGGAGGCGCTCATCGAGGCGGACGTCCCGGTGAGCCTCGCCCTGGAGCTTGTTGAGGAGGTCCGGGAACGCGCCGAACGGGAGCACATCACCGACGGCGAGGGCCTGCTGCAACTTCTGCGCAATATCATCCGCCGCAAGCTGACGCCCTTTGAGGCGGCTCTGGTTGAGGCACCGACGCCGCCTCTGGTCATCCTGATGCTGGGCGTCAACGGTGTCGGCAAGACGACGGCAATCGCGAAGCTGGCGCACTCCTACCGGCAGGCCGGAATGAATGTGATGATGGTAGCCGCCGACACATTTCGTGCTGCGGCCATCGAGCAACTCGAGGTCTGGGCGGAGCGGGTCGGCTGCGACCTGGTGCGACAGGAGTCGGGGTCAGACCCCGGCGCGGTGGTATTCGATGCTCTGAATGCCGCCGCCGCACGCGATACGGATGTGGTCATCATTGATACGGCGGGGCGCCTCCACACCAAGCACAACCTAATGGCGGAGTTGATGAAGATCAACAAGGTGATCGAGCGCGGATTGGGGCGGCCGGCAGATGAGAAGCTGCTTGTGCTTGACGCCACGACCGGGCAGAATGCGCTGAATCAGGGCCGCGAGTTTCATGCCGCAATCGCCCTGACCGGCCTGGTACTCACCAAGCTCGACAGCACCGCGAAGGGTGGCGTGGCTCTAAGCGTCGTCAGCGAGCTTGATGTGCCGATCAAGCTCATCGGAGTCGGGGAGACACTCGATGATCTCGTGGCGTTTTCGGCCGTCAAATTCGCCGACGCTCTGCTCGCAGAGTAACCCCGTGTTGCGCTATTCCACGTCACTGGCTTCCCGTCGCCCATCTACCCATTCCCCCAACTTCGCATAGCCGGGTAGTTGAGCGATGTCGGCCGCCAGCGCCAGCACCCCTGCAGGTTTCTCCGTATTGCGATAGGCCTGTCCGAGTTCGCGCTGCACGGCGAAGAGCGAGACCGCCCGGTTGCGACATAGCTCAGCTATTCCCTCAGCGGCCCGCACACTAATCCCCCCGGCGCTGAGTGCTCGTGCGAAGTGCGCCAGAGCCGCCTCGCCATCCCCCAGTCGCATCGCCACCTGTCCAGCTATCTCCGCAGCGCGTCGCTGGACATCCGGCTCTACCGACGGGACGCTCGCCGCCACATTTCCTGCCGCCACCAGATTGCCATCCGCCAGATGACATGCGGCAAGCAACAACACTGCTTCGGGGTCAACACGATCAGCGACCGGTAGCTTCTCAAGGGCCGCAATGGCGGCGGTCGGCTTCTTTGTCGAATGGTGAAGGTATGCCTCGCCGGCAAGCGCCTGTGGCAGATCCTCTGTAGTGACCATGTGCTCGAGGTGGACGATCCCCGCAGTAGTCTTATCGGCGGCCTCGTAGAGCTTGGCAACAGTAACCCAGTAGGCGACGCTATTCGGCTGGGCCTTGAGCAGGCCCAGCGCCTTTTCTATAATCGCCGGCTCAAGGGGTAGCGTTACAACCAGCTTGCCCAGTTGCCCGCGCGTGGGAGTATCCGGTATGGCCAGGGCTATGACATCGCGAGCTCTGGCGGGGAGTCCGGCCCTAATGTAACAGTCGACGGCATCGAGAGCAGCAGTCCCACTCTTTGGTATTGCCTGCTCGTAGAGTTCAGCGGCCCTGCGGAAATCTCCGCTTGTGGCCAGAGCACGTGCGGCACTCATCAATAACTCCGGCGAATCCGGATGAAGTCGCAGTAGGGCCAGCATCTCAGCGGTTGCACACTCCGGACCGCCCGCCCGTTCGTAGGCTACCCGCAAGAAGTCGGTCGCTACGGGATTGAGGCCCTCGTACCCGATTACCATAGTGATGACATCCATGGCGAGTTGGGGCTGTCCCGCGCGCTCACAGCAGTCTATGAGGGTGGCGTAGAGCCGAGGCTCGTGCGGATGGAGGAGCAGGACTTCGCGGCATGTCTGAATGGCTCTGTCGTAACGGTGCAATGCGAGCAGCCAGCGGGCACATACTTCCAGAAGCTCTGCGTGCTTCGGGTGCTTTTTGCAGAGTCCCGGCAAAACGTTGAGCGCCTCCGTAGCGCAGTGAGCAAGCAGCAGATCCGCTGCGGCGGCGAGCTGGTCGGCTGCTGCATCGTGGCGGTGCAGCACGGCTTCAGCGGCGGTCTGCGCAGTCGCAATATCGCTCAGGGAGTCGGCCAGTTCGGCGGCAGCGCAGAGCTGCTCTGTGGACATCTCGGCCCACGGCAGGTCGCGCAGTTGTCGCCCGGCCCAACCCAGGTAACCGGCTGCTGTGGCGATTTCAGCCAGCCTGAGCCGGCTTTCGCCAACATCGGCGTCGGGTAGCTGTGAAGCGATATACCACTGCAGGAGTGCTTCGCCCCGGTCGTGAGCTGCACGCTCGGCAGTCGTCGCCACCAGTGCCCTGATGTCGTAGTTGTCCGGACGCGTGGCCGCGAGGCGTTTGAGTAGATTGAGACCGGCCTCGGTACGGCCGCTTTTCAGAGCCGCCTCAGCCGCCGCGCCCAGCGTCGCCTCATCCGTATTGGTCTTCAGCAGCTCCCGGTAAGCCAGGTACGCCTCATCATGCCGCCCGGCCTGCTTGTACGTCTCGGCGAGCGTTCTCTGAAGCTTCACCGTCGGCTTGATGGCAATCGCGTTGTGCAGTGCTGCCAATGCCTCATCCCACATGCCGAGTGCAATGCAAGCCTGAGCTCCCGCCTCATGGATATCAGCGTCGGGTGAGTCGCTCAACTGCCGATACAGTCCAACAACAGTGGCCCATTCGCCCTGACGGAGATAACTGGCAAGCAGTCCACGCGCTTCAGAGGCTCTCAAAGCACCCATCCTTTGAAGCCTCAGATAGACATCTCGGGCTTCGATGGACAGCCCCAGCTTCTCATAGACCTCGCCGAGTCTATGCCAGCACTCAGTGTCTTGGGGTCTTTGGGTGAGACGTTGTTTCAGTTCAGATTGTGCGCGCAGGTAGTTCTCAGAGGCCATCAGCGCATCAATCATCTCATAAAAGAGAGCGGTACTGTCAGGCCGCAGCGCGACCGCCTTGCGGAACCAGTAGGACGCCTTACCGTGCTCGCCCTGTTTGCTCTCGAGCCGTGCCAACGCAGCGAGGATCGGCACCTCCTCCGGGTACCTGACCACCGCTCGATAGAAAACATCAAGCGCTTGTTTGGTCTCCCCCGTATGCTGGTAGGCCAAACCCAGTCGGTAGCGAGTTAAAGCATCACCGGCACCGTGCTCGACGGCGTATTTCAGGAGTGCGCCGGCGGTGGCGTAGTGCTTCTGCGCGAAGCGGACATATCCGAGCAACTGCACAGCGGGGACATTCTGAGGCTGGAGACTGCGCGCGATGGAGAGGCTGTCGGCGGCGGCACTGAGTTTGCCCTGCTTGTAGCGTGCCTGGCCGAGGAGAAAATGCGCCTCGAAGCTACCCGGAGCGGCGGCCACGAGAGGCAGGAGGGCCCGTTCGGCCTCCGCCCATTGACCGGCGGCGATGAGCTTCTCAGCCTGAGCCAAGTCTGCGCGTGCCGGCATGATGCCCAGTAGGATCATACCGACTGCCACCGGCAATGACCGGAACGCTGAAGATGATCCCGATGGCCGCACCTGCGGCCAATTCATGTTGTCTGGCTGCGGAGGCCCTGATGTTCCGTGAGCATCATTCGTTGTAGGCATCTTCGGGGTCAAAAACCCGCTCCTCAACAGTGACCCATTCACCGTCCCGGTACTCACGGAAGAAGCATGAGAAATAGCCCAGGTGGCAGGCGGCAATGTTCTGCTTCACTCCCAGGAGCAGCGCATCACCATCGCAGTCGAGACGGACCCACTGGACCTCCTGGGTATGCCCTGAGGTTTCGCCTTTGACCCAGAAGGCCTGGCGGGAGCGGCTCCAGTATGTGGCCAGCCCGGTCTCGATAGTACGTTCTATTGCCTCCGCATTCATGTACCCGACCATGCAGACTCGCTTGCTCGTGACATCGAATACAATGGCAGGGATGAGGCCTTTGTCATCAAACTTGAGTTCGTCGAAGTCCATAGTCGTTTCGCTCCGGGATTAGTCACGCGACGCGGACTCGCAGTCACGTGTAATGCTTGGGCCGTATTCAGGCCGGGCTTCGGCGGGCTGCCGCAATTGCCTCAGGCAGGGCTATGGTACCCTCATACAAGGCGCGACCGATAATCATTGCGGTCACACCGCTACTCGCGATTTTGCATATCGCCTCGACGTCTGCTACGGTGGTCACCCCGCCTGACGCAATGACCGGGATGTCGAGGACTTCAGCGACGGCCATCGTGCTGGCGACATTCGGTCCCTGCATCATGCCGTCAGTGGCAATGTCGGTGAATATGATCTTCGCCGCGCCTATGCTCTGCATTTCCACGGCCAGATCAATGGCGCTAACCTGGCTGTTCTCGACCCAGCCGGCGACGGCGACGTTGCCGTCTCGGGCGTCAATGCCGATGATAATACGTTCGGGGAACTCGCTGACGGCAGCCGCCACTGCCGGCGGATCATTCAGCGCCGCAGTGCCTATAATCGCCCATTGTACGCCCAGGTCCAGAACGCGCTTGACATCCTCAACCGTGCGCAGCCCTCCACCAAGCTCGATCGGTACGTTTGTAGCAGCTACTATCGCTTCCACGGCGTCGAGATTGCGTGATGTGCCGGCGAAGGCACCGTCAAGGTCCACCACATGCAGAAGCGGCGCACCCTCGTACTGCCAGCGGACCGCGACCTCCACGGGGTTGTCGGAGTATGTGGTTTTCTGCCCCATATCTCCCCGCTTGAGGCGCACGACCTTGCCTTCTGAGAGGTCAATTGCCGGGATGATGTCCATACTGTTGTTCCCTTGTGAGAATAGCAGCCGGCAGAGCATCAGCCTGCAGGACTGCGTGAAGACGCGGCCCATCCCTGCTCCCGCCGGTTGCGGGACTAGGTCAGAGCGTCCCCTTCGTGGAGGGCAAGTCGCCTTCTCTGCGCGGGTCAATCGTGGTGGCTCTGTCGAGTGCGCGTCCGAATGCTTTGAAGGCAGCTTCGAGAATGTGATGGGTGTTTTGGCCATACTGCTGCCAGATGTGGAGTGTCATATCGGCATTAGCCGCGACCGCGCGGAAGAACTCGAGGGCCAGTTCGGTATCGAACTCGCCAACTTTTGCCGCCGGAAGCTGCAGGTCGAAGTTGAGATAGCTGCGCCCGCACAGATCCAGAGCCACGCCCACCAGTGTCTCATCCATCGGGCACAGTGCGGAGCCGTAGCGGCAAATGCCGCACTTCTCGCCGACCGCCTGATTGATCGCCTGCCCCAGCACGATGCCCACATCTTCGACGGTGTGATGAGCGTCAACTTCCGTGTCCCCACTGGCCTGCACATTCAGGTCCAGCAAGCCGTGTTTGGCGATGTGGGTCAGCATGTGGTCAAAGAAGCCAACCCCGGTGCTGATTTCGTAGGCGCCGGAGCCGTCTATGTTCAAGGCAATGCTGATCTGTGTCTCTTTAGTTTCTCGCGTCAGAGTGGCTTTGCGCTCAGACATGTTACTCCCCGCTTTCCTGGTCGGCACACGAACGCCGTGCGTCCGCCTGGAGTCGCATCTGGACCGAGCGGGCATGTGCGGTCAGCCCCTCGGATTCGGCAAGCCGGCTCACATCAGGCCCGAGGCGTTCCAGGCCCAGCCGTGTAGCATATATCAGCGACGATTTCTTGACGAAGTGATCGGTGCTGAGCGCCGAAGAGAACCGCGCCGTACCGTTTGTGGGTAGCACGTGACTGGGGCCTGCTGCGTAGTCACCCAACGCGACCGGCGAGCGGGGGCCCATAAAGATGCAACCTGCATTCTCTATCTGGTCGAGCACCGCCAGCGGGTCGGGCACGAGCAGTTGGAGATGCTCCGGCGCGATGGTGTTGGATAGTTGCACGGCGGCGGCAATGTCGGCAACAATGACGATTGCTCCGTATTCGCGCAGTGACTGCGTGGTCAGTTCGGCCCGGGGCAGTTGAGCGAGTTGCGCGTATGTCTCGTCGCGCACCTGATAGGCGAAGTCCTCGTCATCCGTGATCAGTATGACGGTGTTGTCGCCGGTGTGTTCAGCCTGGCTCAGCAAGTCCACGGCGGTCAGCTCAACTGAGCTGGACCCGTCGGCGATGATAACTGATTCGGATGGTCCTGGCAGCGCTTCGATATTGACATGGCCGAAAACCATCTTCTTGGCCATGACCACATAGGGGTTGCCTGGGCCGACAATAAGGTCAACGGACTGCACGGTCTCGGTGCCATAGGCGAGCGCAGCTACGGCATGGGCCCCGCCGATGCGGTAGAACTCGTCCACACCGCACTCACCGGCGGCGACGGCGATGATGGGGTCTATCGAGCCGTCGCTTCGTGGCGGGCTCACCATCACTACATTCGGCACCCCTGCGGCCCGCGCCGGCATCACCGTCATCCAGACCGTTGAAGGCAGGGAGGCGGATGCGGCAGGCACACAGATGCCGGCCGAGGCGACGGGTGTTACCCGCTGGCCCAGATAGACACCGTCGAAATCATCGAGCCATGAACGGCTCATTGTCCGCTCGTGGTACTCGAACACGTTCTCTCTGGCCCTGCGCACCGCACCGATCCACTCAGCCGGCACCTCGTCGTAAGCCGCCTGTATTTCGTCCGGCTCAACGATGATGTCAGCAGCGGTGAAGCTGTCGCAATCGAAGCGGCGCGTGTACTCGACCAGCGCCTGGTCACCGTACTCGCGTACACGGTTGACAATCTCGCGGGTCTGCTCCTCGACATCGGGACCCAGGTCGGCCAGAGAACGAGCGCAGAGGTTATCCAACTCGGCAGTTCTGCCTCGCGTGGCATCAATAATCTGGATGCGGTCAGACATGATCTCAGCCCTCACAATGGAGTCAGCAGCGCCCACCGGGTCGCCGCCTGAATCATCTGCTCCAGCATAAGTATAGGCGGCACCGCGGATGTTTGGCAAGGGAGACCTGCATGTGAAGGGGGCCTGGAGACAGCCGCCAACGCGTTAGTCCCAGATGGCGGTAACGGCAGGGATTCCGCGGGCACTCGCGGCAAGCTTCTGGTCGCACGTCACCGTGTACTGCTTTCCCAGACGGACGCGACGGCAAGTGCCGTTATGCTTAAACTCCAGCACCACGGGCTGGCTGCCGGGACACTCGTTGAGTACCGCCTGCAACTGGCCGAGC
>CAZCJS010000008.1:0-35825 GCA_964498775.1 uncultured Armatimonadia bacterium | reverse complement strand
CGTTCGGCGCAGTTGTGAAGAAGGTCGCGGAAGGGCAGTTCAGGATAGATGCGCCCGGCGCGCATATCCGGGACATCCGGCAAGGCTCGCACAATGAGAGTGTGCGGGTAGTCATTGACCTGAGTGAGGCTGCACCGTTTCGGTGTAGGCTGCAGGCGGGTGCGGTCGTCGTGCTGATACCGGTGCGGGCCGATGGGCAGGGTCGGCGGAACCTACTGAGGCAACTGCAATTCAGCGAGGAACTGGTGCCGACAGTCACGGAGAGTCATGACAAGGGCTGGGCACAGGTTCATATCAGCCACTTCAGCAGCGAGCCGCCGAAGGTGTTCACGTTAGGTGAGCCGGCGCGGATCGCGATAGACTTGATGCGGCCGGAGCCGCTGGGGAAGCCGCAATTAGTGCCCACCCCCGAGCGACCCTCTTTCCCCAAACAGATTGAGGGGGTGAAGTGGCGGTCATGCAGCTTCGGAAGTGAGCGGGGGCCGATTCAGGCGTGGATGCTGATTGTGGACCCACATGACACGGATATCATCATTCGGCCGGCATTGGCCAGAGACACAATCCGCAAGCGCCAGACCGTGAAGAGGATAGCCGAGCGGGAGTGTGCATACGCGGCCGTAAATGGCGGGTTCTTCGCACCGCGCGGTGATCCGCTGGGCATGCTGGTGATTGACGGGGAGTGGATAGCGACGCCACTGCACCAGCGGGCCGTGCTGGGGTTTGGGGGGGACGGGAAGGCGCAGATCCACAACGTGAGCTTTGACGGATGGGTAAAGTTCGAAAGAGTTGGCAAACTGCCAGTGGAAGGGATTAATCGCGGACACGAAGGGGCGCACGGGATCGTTGTCTATACGCCGCGTTGGGGTGAACTGCTGCTCGGGAGCCGATACAAGACGCGGATAGTGGTCAGAGGGGGAGTGGTCGAAGCAGTGCTACAGCAGGGACAGGCGGCAGAAGTGCCTGTGGACGGGTATGTGCTATCCGGCGTGGGACAGTACGCTAACAAGCTGCGGGATGTAGAAGTGGGCGAGCGAGTGGATTTGCATAATGAAACGAACGCACCATGGCCGGACTTGGTACACGCGGTGGGAGGCGGGCCTCGGCTGCTGAAGAACGGGCAGATGGGCATGGACGTATATGATGAGCGGTTCCGGTCGGATGTGCGAGGAGGTGCGCGGCCAAGGACGGCGGCAGGTATTGACAAGGACGGGAACCTAATATTGTTGGTGGTTGATAGTATCAATAAGGGGATGACGCTGACGGATCTAGCGAGGATCATGGGGAAGCTGGGAGCGGTCGAGGCGATGAACCTGGACGGGGGCGGGTCAAGCACGTTCGTCATCGCGGGTCGCGAGATGAACCAGCCCAGTGACGGCGTCGCGCGGTCAGTGTCGAATGCGATTGTGATTATTGACCGGAAGAGCGTGGCGGCGGCAGTGAAGGGGAAGTAGGAAGGCCTGAGTGGGGAAAGCATGCCTAGTATCCTCATGAAGCCGGACCTACGCGGAGAAGTCCACCTACGTACTTGGAGCTATGGTGACAGGGATGAAAAGAGCAGGCGTATTGATGATTGTGGTCATGTTGGTTGTGGTCATGTTGGTTGTGGTTAGCGGATGCTCGCGGCGGGGGATGATGGTGCGAGGAAACCGTGAGGCTGACTTTTACACGATGGCCGCCCTGTTGAATGATCATACGTGGCTGAGCGATACGGCCACTGATTGGCAGACGGGAGTTGATACCGACGCCGATGCGACCCCTTCCTACGATGACCTGGCGGCATACCCGCTGGGTAATGGGGAGGTATTTGGGATGAATGGTCTGTCGCTGCCGCTGGGAACGCTGACGAACCTGACCGGTCCGCAGTATCAGAAACAGGCGGGCTTTTTTGGCGTGTGTACTCCGGCTGTAAGTATTGCTGGAGAAAGTGAACATCTACCCAAGCAGATGGTGGAATGGGTGCGCGAGGCCGGTGTGGTGCATACCGTACAGAGAAACGAGCGGCTGGCATTGCATGTGTATGACTGGGTTGCACCGAGCGCGAATGTCTGGTACAGGCTGTTGGTGGCGGAGAACCTGAGTGATGGCCCGCTGAGAAATGTGGAACTGATTCTGGCGACAAATAACCCGGTGCGAGAGGCGCGACGCGGACGGATGGTATTCACGCGCGCGAGCTCGGTGATGACACTGTCGGTCGTCGGCCAAGGGATAGCGGCGGAGAGCGGCTTTGAGGTGGATGTACCGGCTGACTATGACAACAGGCAGATGCTGGAGGCCGTGGAGGGCCTGCCGCACCTGTCATGCCCGATCGGGACGATAGGCAAAGGGGAAAGCGGCGGCAAACTGTTCTACCTCGTGTTTGCTCAGGAGGGCGAGGAGACAACCAGTGGGGAGCCGGCCTCGCAGGTTGAGGCAGAGGGTCTGGAGGGACTTGTAAGAACGTACGAGCAGAATAGCGCGTGGCATAAGAAAGGGCTGCGAGTCGGAGCTGGAGATGACCGGATACATGATTTCATCGAAATACAGAAGCACATTATCCGGGTTCAGCAGGCGGCAGGTGGCGGCTTCTCGCCGATGGATAAGTACACATATACGTGGATCCGCGACAGTGTCGGGCCGGTGAGATTCTTTCTCCAGGCGGGGTACTATGATGAGGTGAAGAGGTATCTGGAATACCAGTTCATGGGCAATGCGATGGGTGAGAACATAAAGCTGAATCTGGCGCTTGACATCAAGCCGCCGGCGGATTTGAAGGAGCCGAACTGGGCGGATGTACGGGTGGACCGGGCGGAAGTGCCCAGCTATATCGTGTTGCAGCACTATTGGTATTTTCAGCATACTGGTGACGGGGAACTCATCAAGAAGCACTGGGACTATCTGAAGCGATGTATTTTCGGTCAAGAAATCAGTGCGCGCGGTACGCTGCATTTCCACGGTGATGAGACATATCGCTTCCCCGGGTATTGCGCGTTCCAGGCGGGCCTCGATGTCCATGACTATGTACAGCTTGAGACGCAGTCGGCGGATTCTGCGTTCGAGTTTGTGGCGGCGGCCGAGGCAATGGCGGAGATGGCGGCACACCTTGAGTTAGCGGAGGAGGAGGATGTGGCGGAGTTTGAGCAAATAGCGGAACGAGTGCGGGACGCGACTGAGAAGTATTACTGGATGAGCGATAGAGGATACTACGCGCCCGCGATGTCGGATTTCACCGAGGAGCGGCATCGTTATCCGTTCGCGACTATTAATATGAGGCCGCTGTGGATCGGGTACGCGAAAGTGGATGAGCAACAGCGGCGTAATGTAGTGAACTCGCTGGAGTATCTGTGGAAGGAAGAGGGTGGGGTAAAGGCGACGCCGGACTTCGGGTACTATACGACGATGGTGCCGGGATTTGTGCTGTACAACTTAGTCGAGATTGGCTATCCGCGCGCGGAGCAGTGGGTTGGGAAGGTGCTGAATATCGCGGAAAAGTCGGGCGGCTATGCGGAGATGAATACGCCTGAGGATGTTCCCGCTGAAGACATCTGGGGGAAGCATCGTTGCCGGCCGTGGGAGGGTGGGATCAATGCCCATGCGGTTGTTCATGCCTTGCTCGGTGTGGAGGCGGATGCAGTGAGAAACCATCTGAGCCTGTCGCCGCGGATTGTCGGTGGATGGCCGGCATTGGGTGCGCAGAATATCCCGGTCGGGAGGAATCGCGTTGACCTGAAGATGTACGCCTCGCTGAGCAAGCGGGTGTACGAGATAACCGCGCAGAGAAGCGATGCCCCGCCGACTGTCGAATTGCATCTGCGGGTGCCGGCGAGACGGATTAGAGCAATCGAGGGGAATTTTGAGGAGTACGGGGGCCGAGTCGGTAGACAGAGTTCATACGATGGGCAGATAAGCGTGGCGATCACGGGCATCGAGATGCCGGCGGATCAGGTGGTGACGGCGGAAGTGACATACGAGTTCATGGACCCGCCGGAGCGCGGAATGGAAAGCGCCAAGTTCTACTACGGCGAAGCAGAAGTCAAAGGGCATCCAACGACGCTGCTACTGACGTGGAACCCCGATACCTATGCGCACTATAAGGATGAATTGGGGCGTGCGGTCATGGGTGTAGACACGAAGATACCGTGGCCGGCAGGATACCTGCGGGGGTTGTTGCTCCCGCGCGCGGGGCAGATCGGCTTCGAGAAGGTACTGCTGGATGTGAAGACGTATCCGGGGGGGTTCAAGAGACCGGCATACTGGACGTCAGGTGAAGGCGGAAGGGTGCTAAAGGAGTACCAGGCGCTCGGCGGGAAGGTCGAGGAAGCGGAAGCGACGTCGGAACTGCCGAGGAGCTACTACAACATGCAGAGGGAGCAGGGGTAGACCGGAGCAAGCTTGTTGGCAACAAGCCTGCGTCCGGACTCTGGGGGCACGCTCTTGGGCAATCAATCTATGTGGATGACGCTGGTGCCGGCGATGTGGTCGTGCCAGCCACGACATTCAGCGCTGATTGGTACTGAGAGGTAGAATAGGTAGCCGGTCAATGAAAATAGTACGACTCTGGTGATGATGCGCCAGAAGGCAGCCCCATAGGTGATGGGGCTGCCGTCGGTATAGACTATCCGGAGGCCGAGAGCGTCTTTGCCAATGGTGGTGCCGAGGGCACCGTGCATCAAAGTGAAGTAGATGATACGGGCGATGATGAGGACGGGGACGGATGTGGCGAAGAGCAGCGCCAAGAAGAACTCGGCAGTGTCGGGTGAACTCGTGCCTAGGGACGCGTCGCCGAACACAATCCCGGCGGTCAGATACAGCGAGAGAAAGAGCCCGAGGACGCATGAATCAATGAGATAGGCAATGACGCGGGGCCAGAAGCAAGCATTGTCGGAAGCGGTGGGGGGTGAGGGGCTTTCAGGGGGTCGAGGGGGTATCGGAGCTGGCTGAGGGGGAGGCGGCAGGTCTCTGGTTGCCGCTGCCGGGGAGATGCGTAGAGATGGGCCTGCGGGGTAGTACGGTGGAACGGGTGCAGAACCAGGGCTCTCTGAGGCGTTCTGATTGCCGCCAGAATGGGGGGGCGCACACGCATAGGAAGGCATGAGCCTGCCGCAGGGGCCGCATATGTTGTCGAGCGGCAGAGCTGGATGCATGAGTAGGCCTCCGAGGGACGGTTGCGACCCCCAAACAGGAAGAATGCCGATGTAGGCGGCTCTTAGGCGAGCAAGTCCAGGCAAGCGGTGGCGATGTGTTCGCCAGTAAGGCCGAATGACTTGACCAGTTCCCAGGGCGCACCCGAGTCGCCGAAGCGGTCCTGGACGCCGACCATCGCCATCTTGATGGGACTGCCAGTGTCGGCGCGGGCAATGGCACCGGCGACGAGATTGCCGAAGCCGCCAACCTGATGCTCCTCGGCGGTGACGACAGCACCAGTGTCAACGGCGGCCTTCGTAATGGAGGCTTCGTCCAGCGGCTTGACTGTGTGGACGTCAAGCACGCGGACCTCGATATCGTGTTCCTGCTTGAGTATGTAGGCGGCGCGCATTGCCTCGGGGACCATCGGCCCGCAGGCGATGATGGCAATGTCCTCGTTCTCGGAGGTGTAGTCGGTGGCGAGAACCTGTTCGAATGCGTCAATGAAGCTGTCGGCCTCCTGGCGGAACCGAATCACATTGGCGGTCCCGAACTCGAAGGGCGTATCAGCAGTGGTGACAATGGGCGTGGCCTCACGGGCATAGCGGACCACGGCGGGATGCGGGACGGCGGCGATTGCGCGGGTGGCCTTGTCGGTCTCGACGGAGTCGGCGGGGACGGTCATGACGAAGTTGGGGAGTATGGTAATGAGCGATATCTCCTCGAGGGACTGGTGTGTGCCACCGTCAGGTCCGACTGAGATGCCGCCATGGGCATCGGCCATCTTGACGGGGTAGTCGTTGTAGGCGACAGTAGTGCGGAGTTGCTCCCAGTTGCGGCCAGTGGAGAAGACGCCGTAGGAGCCACCGAAGACTACCTTGCCTTCTTTCACCAGGCCGCTGGCCACGAGGGCCATGTTAGCCTCCGCAATGCCGCAACTGAAGAAGCGGCTGCGGCGCTCCGGATCTTCGGTCTTACCGTCGGGCTTGTAGAAGTAGTCCATGCAGATGGAGGAAGTGATGTCAGCGCCCAGGGCGCATGTATCTTTCCCGGCGCCGATGGCAGCGATGGCGGAGCCGAAGCCTTTGCGCGTAGCGTCCATCTCAACCTTCATAGAGTCGCTCGCGTTCCACCAGTAATCGCGTGAGAACTTGGGGACCATGGCGTCCACACGTTTGTCCACTTCCGCCTGGTAGCGTATGGCGATATCGAGGATATGGTCAACTCTGTCGCTCGGGAACAGGTCAGTGAGGCCTAGATTCTCGATGAGAGCATCCAGTGATTCTGTGCCGCTGCGACCGTCCTTGGGTGGGCTGCCATGATAGCTGACCACGTTCTCGGCGTAGGGGGCCCCCTTGCCCTTGACGGTTGTGGCAATTATGAGTGCGGGCTTACCTTCAACGGCGTCAGCTTCTTCGAGGGCTCTGAGAATGTCGGGTATGTCGTGGCCGTCGCAGTGGATGACCTCCCAGCCGAAGGCGGCGTACTTGTCCGCGAGGACTTGGTTGTCCATAACGTCTTGAGTGCTGCCGTCTATCTGGAGTCCGTTGAGGTCGAGTATCCCGATGAGGTTGTCAAGTTGATGATGGGTTGCGAACATCGCGGCTTCCCATATTGTGCCTTCATCCTGTTCGCCGTCGCCGAGAATGACGTAGCAGTTGTAGTCGCAGCCGCTGATGCGAGCACTCAGAGCAGAGCCGCACGCGACTCCGAAGCCCTGTCCGAGGGAGCCGGATGAGAGTTCGATTCCGGGGAGTTTGAAGCGGTTGGGATGCCCCTCAAATCCCGAGCCGAGCTTGCGCAGGAGGACAGTCTCCTCGACGCCCTTGACGTCGCTAAGACTCTCGATGACTTCATCGTGGAAGGTGACGGGGCGGTCGTCGAAATAGCCGGCCATACCAAGGGCTGCATATAAGGCGGGAGCCTTGTGACCCGCCGACCAGAAGACGCGGTCGCGGCCCTCCCACTCAGGGTTCTGCGGGTCATGGTTGATGTGCTTGAGGTAGAGTGCGGCGGCAACGTCCATAATTGAGAGTGTGCCGCCCAGATGACCTGATCCCGCTGCAAGGATTGATATGGTATTCCAGACTCGCATTTCAGCGGCGGCATCTACAAGTTCAGCCGGCGTGTAGTCGCGTGTAATATCTCCCGTGTCTGAATTTAGAATTGGCATCAAAATCCCTCCGTGTTGTGAGTGCCTGACAGGCCAACGCTGTGAAACCGTCCACCGCAACGGCGACGACAGTTAGTGTGCGTTGAGTTGTTCTAGGGTGTGTTGCCAAGGCATATTCGACAGGGGTGGACGGGATACCTTCCTGGAGAAAAGTTAGAGTGCATTGGGATTAGTCAAATGCCGCCGACATCGGTTATTATGGTGAAGTTGCAGATGAGGAGATGAGGTCGAGAGTGGTCACCGCAGGCATTGATATCGGGTCGCTGACGGCGAAGGCTGTCATAGTGGATCATGGGGCAGGAGAAGTGTCAGGACAGTTCTTGCTGCCGACAGGCGTATCACCAGAAGCGGCGGGCAGTGAGGCGCTAGCCGGTGCACTGGAGCGGGCCGGGTTGCAGCAGGCGGATATCGAGGAGTCCGTTGCGACGGGCTACGGGCGTGGTGCGATGCGAGGAGTGGACTGGCGGATAACTGAGATATCATGTCATGCGCGGGGTGCGCGGGAGGCTGTGAGCGAGGCTCGCACAGTCATTGATATGGGAGGGCAGGATGCCAAGGTGATCGTGCTTGATGAGGCCGGGCGGCCGATGGATTTTGAGATGAATGACCGCTGCGCGGCAGGTACCGGCAGGTTTCTGGAGGTGATGGCGGACGCTCTTGGCATCTCGCTGCAACAACTCGGAGAACTGGCTGTGAATGCAAGTGAAGCGGTGACGCTGAGCAGCACCTGTACGGTGTTTGCCGAGTCGGAAGTAATCGGTTTGCTGGCAGAGCAGCACGGGGTGGCCGAGATAGCTGCAGGTCTGTGTCAGGCAGTGGCGCAGCGCACCGTGCAGATGACCAACCGGCTGAACGTAATGGGGCAGGTGGTGCTGTGCGGCGGAGTGGCACTAAACGAGGGAGTACAGCAGGCGATGCGCGAGGTTCTGGGAATGGAGGTCATCGTGCCGCCCGAGCCCGCGTTTGTGGGGGCATTAGGAGCGGCGATGATCGCTGGAGAGAGGAGCAGATAGGTGAGAGCTGCGCTCTGGTTGGTGGCCTGCATCCTGGGAGTGGTTGGCACGGGAGGTGGAGCACCGGGGTTATGTGTGTGGGCTGCAAGCGGCTCGGCTGTAAGCCTGGTCCGCAAGGCGGAGGCGGAAATCAGCGCAGGACGGGGGGAAGCTGCCGTGATGAAACTGAAAGAAGCGGCGGCGATTGAGCCGGACTGGTATGTGCCGGTGTCGCGTCTGGCGGTGGCCTATCACGTCTGCGGGCAGAATAGTGCAGCGCTACAACAGTACATGCGCGTACAGCGTATGTCCCTCAGTGCGGATCGCCAGGCAGGGCAGGTGACACCACAAGAAAAAAGCCTGCTTGCCGAGGCGGAAGCGTACATGACGCTGCTGGTCAACAAGACAAGGCTGGAAGAGGGAGAAAGGGCAGTGTGGCCGCAGCCGCAATTGGCTATCGTGGCACGGGGTCATGCGGCAGAAATGCGTGACAGGAAGTACTTTGCGCACGAGTCACCGACGCCGTCGCGGCGGACGATTGCCGACCGGTTCCGATTGGTGTTCGGGTATCAGCCGCGGGTAATTGCTGAAAACCTGTCAAGACGATGGAGCAGAGGGCACGGATATACGCTGAGTCTGGCAAAGATAGAAAAAAGCCACGAGGACCTGCTGAGAAGCCACGGCCATCGCAAGAACATCGTCATGCCGGAGTTGACTGATATCGGTATTGGATGCGCGGTGAACAGCCATGGGGATTATTGGCTAGGGCAGGTGTTTGCGGATTTGACGGGCCATGAGGAGTACTGAGTGGATGCTGCACATGCCATAGGAGTTTGCCGGAGTTCTTATGCGGAACTCGTGCAAACTCCGCAAGAAGACGGCGCTGAGGTAGCAATGCGGACTAGGGAAGTGGGAGGTATGAAATGCAGGACGAGATCCGAGACAGCCTCGAATACGGGAGTCAGGTGCTGGCCAAATGCGCGGAGAAGCTGCCGGAGCGGATAGCTGCAGCGGCGCGGATGATCACGGCCTCCCTGCGTTGCGGCGGGACTATTGCCTTCTGCGGCAATGGTGGGAGCGCAAGTCAGGCGCAACACCTGGCCGGTGAGATCGTGGGGAGGTTCCTGCGGGAGCGGCCGGCGTACCGGGCGATAGCACTCACCGCCGATAGCGCGATACTGACATCGGTAGCGAATGACTATGGGTATGATGAGGTGTTTGCCCGGCAGGTGGAGGGATTGCTGAAGCAAAACGATGTGCTGGTGGCGCTGTCCACGAGTGGTGATTCGCCCAACTGCCTGCGGGCAGTCGAGCGGGCGAGAGAATTGCAGGTGAAGACGATCGCGCTGTCGGGACGGGAGGGTGGCAAACTGCAGGAACTGGCGGATCACTGCATAACCGTGCGGTGTTATGACACGCCGCAGATACAGGAAGCACATCTGGCGATAGGTCACGCGATATGCAATGTGGTAGAGAAAGCGCTGGCGGAGGGAGATGAATGAGTGGATGGGGTTTGATGTTGTAGCGGTGAGTGAGTTGCTCGGAGGGGAAGAGATAGAATGGCAGGTCGAGCATGTTGCGGAAATCGGCTCTACTAATGACGAATTAATTGCCCGGGCAAAGCGGGGGGATACAGAGGGTAGAGTGCTGGTTACGGATCATCAGAGCGCGGGTCGGGGGCGGCAAAGACGGGAGTGGTTCGACCGGCCCGGGGAGGATTTACTTTTCTCGGCACTGCTCCGACCGAGAGTGTCTGCGGAAGCGCACGGCCTGCTCCCGTTGCTTACCGGGGTAGCGCTAGTCGAGGCGCTGAAGCAGCTAGGAGGTTCAGGCTTCGAGGCTAAATGGCCCAATGATGTCCTGTTCGCAGGTCGGAAAGTGGGAGGAGTACTTGTCGAGGCCGACATAGTGGCAGGATACGCGGTGGTAGGTGTCGGCGTGAACCTGCTCGGTAGGCCGGAGGCATTCCCCCGTGACTTACGCCAAATAGCGACTACAGCGTACGCGGCGACAGGCAAGGAGATAGGCCGTGAAGAGGCGCTGGCGGCGATCCTGAGTAGAATGGGGATGTGGTATCGGGCGCTGAGGGAGGACGGGCCGCGAGCCGTGGTGGCGGCGTACCGGCAGATGGATACGCTCGCAGGCAAGGAAGTGAAGGTGGAGACGGGGAACGCGAGGGTCAGTGGTATTGCCGAGGGCATTGATGATAGCGGGCGGCTGGTAGTGTCCAGCGCTGACGGGCTGGTGGTTGTTGACAGCGGCGAAGTGCATTTGCTGGAATAGTGCGGGGTTCTGAGATGGTAGCGGGCCTGGGGAAAGAGAAAGGATTTCGGGGTGAGTGGCTGCTGGCGATGGCGGCCTGCATGGTGGTGGCAGTGGGGATGTTAGTCGGCGTGACTCATGCTGAGTCGGTGACGACGGCAGGTGGCCGGCTGATCGGTGCGGGCAGGTATGCTGAGGCGGAGAAGGTCTTCCATGAGACAAGCCGGGAGGATGTGCTTTGCGCGGTGGCGAGGAGTGGTCGAGGCGCGGCGCTGCTGTTTGGTGGGAGTGTGGATGCCGCAGAGGAGATGTTCGCCAACGCACTGGTGCTGGACCCACATTGCGTGTCGGCGCTGTTAGGACAGGGGGCAGTTCGCTACCGGCAAGGGCGGATCGAGGAGGCAATGGCTTCCTACCGGCAGGCACTGGCGTATGATGGATTGCTGCGAGGGCAGATACGAGCATCCGTGGCACAACTGGCATGCACGGCGGGGTTCTACCGTACGGCGGAGATAGAAAGCAATACGGTGCTTGTGGGTGAGCCAGGTTGCGAGTTAGCACGCCAAGTGGGGGCGGCGAGTTGCATCGCACAGGGTCGGCCGGCGGCAGCTCTGAAGATACTGGCGGAGCCGGTGGGCGCGACGCAGCAGGCGTATCCTGGTTTGCAGGTGGGGTCCCCGATCTTCGCGCCGGGGACAACGTACTATGCGCAACACGGGTTGGATGAGAATGTACGCCTGGCGGGCCTGGGGGGCTTTGGGTTGCACGCAACCGCCGTGGCAGCGCAGCGTGTGGAAGTTGGGCCCCCAGAAGCAGTTGCGGATGTGGAGGAGGGGCTGCAAATCACCTGGCCGCGAGCAGGGGGCCGTGTGAGTGGTGTGATCGAGGTGACGGTCAATGCTCCGGGCGATGTAGGGCTGGACTATATAGCTCTGCTGCTGGATAACAGGTTTGTGGGCATCAGCAGCCAGCATCCGTACCGCATTTACGTGGACACGCGGCTGTCGGGAGACGGCCTGAAGGAGCTGCGCTGTGAAGGCTATGGTGCTGATGGGGCAGTGGCGGCCCATGCATCGCTCATGGTGACGGTTGTGAATGGCGCTCGGACGCTGATGGCCTCGGAGGTAGCAGCTCGGGCAGACCTGGAGGCGTTCTTGCAGGAGTGCCTGGTGCTGCGAGCCGATCCGCTGCTACGCTCGCAGTTGTGCGGCCGAGCGCTGATGATGGGGGGGCAGGGCACTGGCGGACGAACCGTGGAGGCGATAGGTGCGTTTGAGTATGGCTTTTCGTATAACCCGGAGTTGCCGGGGCTACGGGCGGACCTGCTGCTGTGCTACCACGAACTGGGTCTGCTGAGTGACAGGCCGAATGAGATTCACCAACTGGCTGCGGGCGGCAAACGGGTGGCGCTGACATTCGACGACGGCCCCCATCCCGCACTGACGCCGATTATACTGGATCTGCTCGACCAGTATGGGGCAAAAGCGACATTCCTGCTGGTCGGGAAGCAGGCAGAGACGTATCCGGAGTTGGTGCGACTGATCGTTGCGCGAGGTCATGAAGTGGGAAGCCACTCCTACAGTCACAGGAATATGGCAGAACTGAGCCAGCTCGAGGTCGAGCGGGAGCTGGTGATGACACGTCAGATTATCCGGCGGGCGTGTGGAAGGTTTGTAACGCTGTTTAGACCGCCGGGAGGGCAGTACAGCGAGAGCGTTCGTTCGGCGGTGCAAAGTACGGGGTTCGTAACCTTGTTCTGGAATGCTAATATCTGCGACTATCCGACGGCGGCGCCCGAGAATATCTGTCAGGCGTTGGTGGAGAGGATAGGACAGAAAAGCATCGTGTTGCTTCACAATGGGTATGACGCGACGCCGGAGGTGCTGCCCTGCCTGTTGCCGGAGTTGAAGAGACGCGGCTATCAGATGGGCACTGTATCTGATTTGTCTTCACATAAGCCAGTTGCCTTCTCCAATGATGTGACACGGGGCGGGCCGGGGTGGGAACTGCGTTGATGCGCGGCCGGAGTGTAGAGGCGACTATCTCGGTCTTGATACTACTGGTGTGCACATCCGGCTGGGCAGCGGGCCAGAGCGCCCCCGGTGCCGAACCGATATTCATCAACTATACGGCAGACCTGGACTACACCAAGAGCCAGTTCGTAGATGCTGATGTAATGGATTTTTCGTATTTGCATGACCGGCGATGTGGCGAGCGGGGGTTCCTGTTCACCGGCACCGACGGTCATTTCTATTTTGAGGATGGAACGCGTGGTCGGTTCTGGGGCGTGAATGTCGCCAAGGGATCAGTATTCCAGCCGAATGAGAGAATTGATAGAGTGGTCGCGACGATATTACGTGCCGGGTTCAATCTGGTGCGTATTCACCACATTGACGGGATCACGGGATTGCTGCCGCCGGAGCGGGCAGCTACAGGAGAACGGATGGACGGGGAGAAGCTGGACCGGCTTGACTACTGGATCTACCGGCTCCGCGAAGCAGGCATCTATGTCTATCTGGATCTGTTGGATTTCCGGACCTTTACGGAAGCTGAGGGCGTAGTGAATGCGGCGGCGCTGGGACGAGCGGCAAAACCGTATGCGGTTTTTGACAATAAGCTGATAGAGTTGCAGCAGCAGTATGCGCGGCAACTGCTAATTGAGCATGTCAACCCATACACGGGTCTGAGCTATGCTCAGGATCCGGCCGTAGTGATGGTGGAGATATGTGACGAAAACGGTCTGTACTTCGCACGCAAGCGTTGGGGGGAGCTGGTCGAGCCGTACCAGAGCCAACTGCGGCGCACGTTCAATGAGTGGCTGAAAGAGTGCTATGGCAATACGGAGACGCTGAGAGAAGCGTGGACCGATGCGGACGGCAATACGGGACTGCTGGCGAATGAGAATGTCGAGGAGGGAACGGTGTGGCTGTTCCCGGAGGCGCGCTTGCCGGGACGGTTCCCGGGAGGGCATCCGGGTGAAAGCGAGCGGCTGCAGCGGGGACGCGCCGCTGACAGGCGACTCTTCATCGACAAGGTACATGGGGAATACCTGCGGCGTATGAGCGGGTATCTGCGGCGGCGGGGATTACAGGTGCCGATTACTGCCGTGCTGGACTTCAACGATGTCGCGGACATGCGGACAGTATCGGAGCAGTTGGATTTCATGGGCACGAACTTCTATTACGATCACCCCAACTGGCAACTGGGGAATGAGTGGCACCTGCCGGCGTTCCACGAGGACCGGAATCCGCTGGGAGATGACCGGACGGAGAGCTTTGTGCCGAGGGCGCTGGTGAGCCGGGTATGGGGAAAGGCGGGAGTGGTGCGGGAATGGAACGTGTGCTGGCCTAACAAGCACCGTGCGGCGGGAATGGTGGAAGCGGCTGCATACAGCGCATTGCAGGACCTCGATGCGGTGATCCTGTTCACCTATGATTTGCTGGATGGGAAGGACAGGTTAGAGTTTTTCGATGTGCGTAATGACCCGGTGCGATGGGGCCTGATGGGTATGTGCGCCAAGATATTCCTGGGCGGTGACGTGCGACCGGCGCGCTACCAGACGGCGATGGGCTTCTCGAAGGTGGATAGCTTCTATCCGACATGGCAGCGGATGCCGACGGAGGTTTATAAGCTGGGTTGGGTGTCGGGTTTCCATGCGCTGTTCTTTGATGAGGATGCGCCCAAGGGTGGGCCGGGCTTGCTAATGGCCTCGGGCCGGTCGTCGAGCGGGGTCTATGCGCGGGACAACACAATAGTGTGCGGGAACTGGGCCGCCGAGGACCTGCTGGACCATAAACGGGACCAGGGGATCGAGCAGAAAGCAGGTTACGAGGTGGCTACGGTGCCCGGGGACTATAGGTACTACACGTTCGGGGCCACGATGTTTTCGGCGGGACAGACAAGGCGCGTACAGACCGATCCGGCATTCCTGGTCGCAGATGTGAAGGCGCAGGGTCTGAAACCGATAGGAATTGACGCAGTGAATGAGGGCTGCGTGGGTTTTCGGGATGTGAAACGGAATGTATATGCGTTCCGGCGGCTGACCGCGGACCAGAAGCTGCGTGTAGCCCTGGATGCGCTGGGGCAGATTTATGGGGCACCAGTGTCACACGAGTTTGTCGATAAGAATGTATACACATCTGACACGGGGCAGATAAGTCGCGACATCAGCGCCGGCGTGATGACAGTTGACACCCCGTACCTGCACGCAGTAGCCGGGCACCTGCACAACAGAGCGAAGGCGAAGACCTCGCGCCTGGATGTGGAGACGGCTGCCGAGACGGGAGCGGTGATATGGACGAGCTTCGACCGGAGGGGGCCTGCGGAGTCGCGACACTGGGCGCTGAAGATGGTGACGGTGGCGGCGAATACCGGGCAGCAGTTGGAGCTGCACCACTCAAACGCGGATAGAACCGTGTACGCTTTGAAGGCGATGGGGCGGGCGCCGATAACGACGTTGAGTGAGAAGACTTCGCGGCCGACGGTAGTGACGCTGGCAGGACGGGAAGTGCTGCGCATATACCTGAAGAACGGAACCTGGGAGTTGGTGCGTGAAGGGGCCGGATACTATCTGTGGTGCGATACGGGGGGCGTGAAGTTCGAGTTGCCACAGCTCGGAGCGAAGGCGGAGTTGGTGAGTGTCAATGATAGTGAAGCGGCGTCCGGGAGGGTGCAGGAGCAGCCGTTCGTGTACGAAGAGGGCTTCGATTTGCTGCTGGTGAGGCCCTGACCAGCTTGCAGGTAGTCGCGCGTTGGATGATGAAATGAAGAGCGACGTTGGAAGTACGCCCCACAGGAGGATGCTATGTCTGAATCACGATTCAATAATGTGTCGCCGCTGGACTTCCGGTACTACGGATCCGATGAGACGCTGAAGGAGTTGCTGGGGCCGTATGTTACGGAGCGAGGGCGGGTAGCGAGTGAGGCGATGGTCGAGGCGGCGGCAGTCAAGACACTTGCGGAATGGGGCGTGTGCTCGGAGGAGGTGGCAGCTGAGGTGGCCGCAGCCGCTGAGGGGATATGCGCGGAGGAAGTCGCGGCTGAGGAAGAACGGATTCATCACAATATCCGCGCGCTGGTGAACGTGTTACGCAATAAGGTGAGCGATGAGGCCAAACCATACGTGCATCTGTGTTTGACGAGCTTTGATGTCATTGATACGGCGGTGGCGTGGCGGCTAAAGCAGGCTGCGTATAAGGTGGTACTTCCGCAACTGTGCGAATTGCAGAATGTGCTCATCGAGCTGGCCCGGCGGGAGGCCGAGCAGGTGCAGATGGGCCGCACACACGGTCAACATGCGGTGCCGATAACGTTTGGCTTCGCGCTGGTGGGGTTCATCAGCCGGCTGGACGGAAGGATGACAGCGATCAAGGCGGCGGCGGACAATCTGCGCGGGAAGGTAAGCGGAGCCGTGGGCGCATACAATGCCGGCCGCCTGTTCTTTTCGCAACCGGAGAAGTTCGAGGCGGATGTCCTGGCACACCTGAGCCTGGAAGCTTCGCCGACCTCGACGCAGATCGTGGAGCCGGAATTTATGGCCGATTACTACCATGCGCTGATTTCGACTTTCGGGGTGCTGGCGGATTTAGCCGACGATATGCGGCACCTGCAGCGGACTGAGATCGCCGAAGTCGGGGAAAAGTTCGAGGCGGGGCAGGTGGGCTCTTCGACGATGCCGCACAAGCGGAATCCGTGGAACTTTGAGAACGTGAAGAGCATGTGGAAGACTTTCATGCCGCGCATGGTGACGATATATGCCGACCAACTCAGCGAGCACCAGCGCGACCTGAGCAATTCGGCCTCCTCGCGGTTCAGCCCGGAGGTGATTGTCGGGTTGATGGACAGCGTGCGGCGGCTGAAGCGGGTGATGTCAAAGCTGGTCACTGATGAGGGGCGGATGGAAGAGAATTTCAACATGACGGCGGGGATGGTGGCCGCGGAGCCAGCCTACATACTCCTCGCGGCGCAGGGGCACCCGGATGCTCACGAGACGATGCGGCGGCTGACACTCGAGGCTCAGGCGAACGGGCGGCCGTTGTGGGAGTTGCTAAGCGAGGATGATGAAATCGCGACGTATCTGGAAGAATTGAGCGACGAACAAAAGGCGATGCTGAAGGACCCACACGGTTACAGCGGCATCGCTGCCGAGAAGACGAGGTCGGTCTGTGCTGAGTGCGAAAGGCGGCTGGAGGCGCTGATGGGGTCGCTGGGCTAGGGCTGCCAGGATGGAGCATTTGGGAAGGGATGGGAAAGGGATTCGGTGCAAGCTGAGAACGGTAAACGGCCCGTTCTTACTTGACCTTCGCAAACGACGCGAAGATCAAGCCGAGCCACCCGTCTGGTGGAGCGTTCAGGTCAGGTCATTTCGCGGACCTGTTCGCGAATGTCGGATGGCAGTTGCGGGAAAGGGAGGCGGCGGATTTGTCACTGTTGGGTCTGGATATCGGCAGCACGGGTGTGAAGGCGGTCGCCTTCAATTTGGAAGGTGAGATGCTGGCTCAGGCATATCGGGAGTACCCGGAGGTTCACGGGAAGCCCGGATGGCTGGAGTTGAATGCCGCTGAGGTCTGGAACGGCATTGTCGCGGTGCTGAATGAAGTGGCTGAGGCGACCGGCGATGATCCGGTGCAGTCGTTGTGCATGTCGGCGATGGGGGAGACGTTCACGCCGGTCGGTGGGGGCGGGGAATTCCTCTACAATAGCATCATATCGCCGGACAGTCGGGCGCTGGATGAAGCGACGTCGTGGCGGGGAACGCTCGGGTCGGAACGGGTCTTTGAGATAACGGGAATGCCGTTGCATCCCAGCTTCACGCTCAATAAGCTGATGTGGATGCGGCGGAACATGCCCGATGTACATGAGCAGGTAGACAAGTATTTGTTGTGGCCGGATGTGGTGATGCGGAAGCTGGGGCTGAGGCCGCGGGTTGACTATACGTTGTGCGGACGGACGATGGCATTCGATATCCGGAAGAAACGCTGGTCGGAGGAGATGCTGGAGGCGGCCGGTATCGAGATGGAACTGCTTGGCGAGCCGATAGCCTCGGGAGAAGTCGTAGGAGAGCTGGGGAGCAAGGGTGCCGAGATTACGGGACTGCCGGCGGGATGTCTGATAGTGGCGGGCGGGCATGATCAGCCAATGAATGCGCTGGGCGCAGGGGTGACACAGGCAGGGCAGGCAGTAGACGGGATGGGCACAGTCGAGTGTGTGACGACGGCGCTGGATAAGCCGGTCCTGACCGAGCCGATGCGGGAATGGAACTATTGCTGCTATCCGCATGTGGTGGCAGACATGTACGTGACGCTGGGGTACAACTATACGTCGGGCGATTTGTTGCGATGGTATCGGGATAACTTCGCACTCCATGAGTCCACTGAGGCGGAGCGGAATGGTATGGATGTCTATGATGTGATCCTTTCAGGTTTGCCGCCTGAGCCGACGGGGGTGTTGGTGCTGCCGTACCTGGCAGGCTCGGGCACGCCATACCTGGACCCGCAGGCCAGCGGGGCTTTCCTGGGGTTGACCCTTTCAGCGGATCGCAAGACTATTGTGAAGGCGATTATCGAAGGCACGTGCTACGAGCTACATCTGAACCTGACGCGGATGGCTGAGGGCGGTGTCGAGATAGACCGGCTGAGAGCGACCGGAGGTGGCAGTAGGAGCCCGGTCTGGCTTCAGATCAAGGCGGATATCACCGGCCGGGAGGTGGTGACGCTGAATGTGACAGAGAGCGGATGCCTGGCCGGGGCGATGCTGGGCGGCGTGGCGGCAGGAGTCTATCAGGGGCTGCAGGATGCCGTAGATGTGCTGGTGGAGGAGCGGGAGAGCTGTGAGCCTGACTGGCAGCGACATGAGAAGTACGCGGAGCTTTTCGAGATATATATGGGCGCATGGCCGGCGATCTCAAATCTGGCCCATGAACTGCGCGCACAGGAGTAGGCGAGGCAGGCGATGACCGGTTACGTATTGGCGGGCGCGCTGATAGCGATGGCCGCGTGGGGGAGCGCGGCCATATTCGATAAACTGGCCTTGAATGCGATGCGTGGGGTGTCGCCACTCGCAGCGGTCGTAGTGCGGATGATATTCGCGGTCGCGGCGGTTTGCGTTGTCGGGGTTTTCAGCGGCGTGGGCGAGGACATCATCGCGATGAGGCCGATGACATTCGTGTACCTGGCATTGAGCGCACTGTTCGCTGCTGTAATAGGCCAAGTGACTTACTACTATGCGGCCAACGCGGGGGAGGTCTCGAAGGTTGTTGCATTCACCGCCGGATATCCGCTGGTGACGGTGGCGGTGGCTATCAGCTTGTTGGGGGAGCCGCTGACGTGGCTGAAGGTGCTCGGAACCTTGATGACGGTTAGCGGCCTGTTTGTCCTGACCGCTTTTGGGAGTGGCAAGCAGGTGATTAAGGAACCGTGAGCAAGCACATGTTGATCGCTGTTCTGATAACGACGGTCTCGTGGGGTTTGGGCGGGGTGTTTGACAAGCTTGGTCTGGATTCGATGCCGGACATGCCGGCAACGAGCGCCGTAGTGGTGCGACAGACGATGGCACTGGTGGCTCTGGGCATCTGGCTGAGCGTCACGATGTCGCTGAAGGAGTTGCGGCGGGTGCCTGCGTTGGCCTGGGTATATCTGGCGATCAGCGGAATTTTTGGTGTTGGCATTGGTGGCATCGCCTACTTCTACGCAGTACAGCATGGTGAGATCTCAACGGTAGTGGTTTTCTGCTCGGGCTACCCGATGCTGACTTTGTTCCTGGCGGTGCCATTTCTGCGAGAGGCGGTCACATGGCCGAAGGGCGTAGGCACGTTGTTGGTAGTCGGTGGCCTGGTATTGCTGTCCGTTTCGGGTGCAGGTTGAGCGGAGTAGTCGGGCAAGGATATGGAGTAGCGGTGCGGATATCATGGGCGAGATAAGCATAATGTGTGGCCCGCCGGGATGCGGGAAGACGGAGCAGATGCTGAGCCGCTATGTTGCGGATGTGCGGCAGGGCGGCTTTGATGCTGCGGTGCTGATCGTGCCCTCGGCGCGTGTCGCCCGGCGCATATCGCGGCGACTCCTGACGGAGAAAGTATTCGCGGGGTTGATGGACGCGCGCATTTTTACTTTCCCAGATTTGGCGGAGAGTCTGCTGCGGGCGAATCACGTGGCGGCGCGCGAGTTGACGCGGCTACAGCAGGAACTCGTGATGCGGCGGGTGGTTGTAGAGGTTGATACTGCGGATGGCCTGGCAGTATTGGGAGCGTCGCTGGATACGCCGGGCCTTATACGGGCATTGCTGGACTTCATCGAGGAGCTGAAACGTGCGGCAATTCGCCCCGACGAGTTCGCCAGGGGGTTGCGAGCGGCGGACCTGCAGCGACCGCTTGACAAGGACCTCTGCGCCGTCTACGCGCGCTACCAGCAGGCCCTGACGGAGAGACAGCTCTATGATGCAGCAGGGAAATTCTGGGAAGCGCGAGACTTGCTCGAAGCCGGCAAGATGAACCCTCTGGGGGAGATGAAGACACTCTACGTTGACGGCTTTGCGGATTTCACGACGACGCAGTTGCAGGTGCTGGCGCATCTGGCAGCATTTGCGCGGAAGACGACGATTAGTCTGCCCTATGATGATAGTGAGGCTCGTGAGGAGGTACGCTGCCTGCCCGAGCAGACGCTGAAACGCATCAAGGAGGCTATGCCGGAGGCGGCGTGCGAGGAAGCACAGTTGAGCTCATGTCCGAACGATGCGCTCGCGCATCTGCGCAGCCAGCTCTTCGCGATTGAGCCATCGGATCCTCCGGAGGATGCGGCCAACCAGATCGAGCTTGTCGAGGCGGACAGCCCGCGAGCGGAAATGGCGGGTATTGCGGCTGAGGTGAAGCGGTTGCTGTTGGACGGCGTACGCGCGGCGGATATCTGCGTGGCTTTCCGGCAGTCGGCGAAATACCGGAGCCTGCTGGCGCAGATGCTCGATGAGCACGGTGTGCCGTACTGCTTCTCGACCGGAGACGTCATCGTCGGGCAGCCGCTGGTCCAGACCGTGATGAGCTTGCTCAATATCGCCACCGGTGATTATCGCCGGGAGGATGTCGTCAACTTCCTGCGCAGCGAACTCGTTGACTTGAGTAGTCTGCAAGATGACGGAAAGCCGGACAGTGATACGGTGTTTGCGGTGGCGTGTGACGCGGGCATCGTGCGAGGCCGGCAGCAGTGGACAGATGCCCTGGCGCTACGACAGCGGCTCCTGCGGAGAGACCTGCAACGTCTCGCGCAGAAGGGGCTAGACACGGATGATGCAGATGCGTCTGAGAGGGCCGCAAGCAGTGAGGAGGAAGTGGCGGCATCGCTGCAGGACGCGGAGGCCGTGGGCCGGCTTATCACACGGCTGATGGAAGCTCTCGATGGGATGCCGCAGACAGGCACCGTGGCGGAGCATGTGGAGGCGCTGGCGAAGTTGCTGAAGCAGTTCGGGATGGGCAGCTCCGACCTGACCAAACGAGCGCGCGGAGCGCTGGCGAATCCGGCGAACATGCGGGCATTTGATGCACTGTGTCAGTCACTGGACGAGTGGCGTGAGATGGCTGCTCTGACAGAGTCGGGGACAGAGATGAGCGCGCCTGAGTTCGTGACGGAACTCAATCAGCTTGTCAGGCAGGTGGAGTTCGAGGAAGGAACGAGGGAGCAGGGCCGCCTCGAGGTCGTGGACGTTCATGATCTCCGGCAGGTGCGGGGCCCGTACCTCTTCCTGGCGGATGTCGCGGAGGGGTCTTTCCCGGCCACATACCGCGAGGATGTCTTCTACAGCGAGATCGAGCGGAAGCGCTTGTCCGAGCGAGCCGGCTTCGATCTGCGCAGCAGGCCGAACAATGAGATGGAGGAAGCGTTTCTGTTCCATGAAGCCGTCTCGGCGGCGACTAAGCGTCTCTATCTGAGCTATGCGAATGCCGGCGACGACGGGAATCCGGTGCTTGCTTCGGCGTACTTCGATGATGTCAGGCGAGTGCTCGATGAGCGCGTGAAGATGAAAAAGCGGCCGAAGACAACGGTTGCGGCAAGGGCCTGTGATACATACGGCGTCAGACAGTTGCGGGAGTATGCGTTCTGGCGGCTTCACGCACCGGCGCTCAACGATGACCAGGAGCAGGACGGCCTCAGGGCCTGGAACCTGCTGTGTGAGCTGGATGCCGAAATCGTGCCCCATGCGGCGCTGGGTGCTGCAGCCGAGACACGGCGGTACAGCCGCGAACCGTTCGACCATCACGACGGGGTGCTGGATGATGCAGCGTTGATCGCCCGGATGAGGGAGGACTGGGGGCCAGAGCATGACTACAGCGCCAGCCAGCTTGGCAGCTATGGCAAGTGCCCGTTCCGCTTCTTCCTCGAGCGCGTACTTGAACTGGATAGCGTCCAGGAGCCCGACGAGGAGATTGATAGAGGCCAGAGAGGGCTGCTGGCGCATCGAATCCTGCAGAACTTCCTGACCGATTGGCTGAACAATGACAGCCACCCCAGGGCGATACTTGAGGACAATCTAGCGGACGCCGAGACTGCGCTGGCAGAGGCTGCTGATCGGGTCTTTGCGGATCACGAGAGGCAGAACCTGGTGGCGCATCAACGCCTCTGGGAGATGACGCAGGAGGAGCTGCGAACGGACCTGGCGGCTTTTCCGGTCGCCGAGGCGCAGGCGAATGCGAGCAAGGATGAAGTGGTCTATGAGCCGTTGTGGCTGGAAGTCGGATACGGGTATGGGAACAAGCCGGCACTGGTGAATGATAGAGAGGGCGAGCAAGTCCGCATCAGAGGCTGGATTGACCGCCTTGACCTGGTGGTTGATGCGAATGGAGAAGTCGTCGGGTTCGCGGTGTTTGACTATAAGACAGGGAGTTCCGTGCCCGGGCCGAAGGAGATGATGAGTGGGACGGACCTGCAACTGGCGATATACATGATGGCCGGGGAGGAGATGCTGGAGGATGATAACAGGGGGCTTGAGTGCCTGTTGGCGGCGTACTACAAGGTAGTCAACGGGGGTGCCAAACGCCAGCCACAGATTACCCCGGACGGCAGGAACAAGCGCGACGAGATACTCGGCACCGCGAAAGATCATATAGCCGAATTCGCAGGCAGTATCCGCGCCGGCCGCTTCCCGGTAAACCCGAAGACTGCAGACGTGTGCAGATCGTGCGATTTCCGTTCGGTATGCCGGTATGTGCAGTGGCGGTGCCGCGAGAAGAAGGAGAAGAAGGGGGGGACTGCCGATGAATGAGCGGGAGGAGCCCCCGGATCAGGATGTACGCGACAAGGCGCTGGACCTGAGCCATGATGTGTTCCTAGCCGCCGGTGCAGGCACCGGCAAGACGACGGTGCTGGTAGGCAGATACATGGCCGCGCTCGAGGCGGGGATATCGCCGCACGAAATCGTGGCGGTCACATTCACGGTGAAGGCAGCGGCGGAGATGCGCAAGCGGCTGCGTGAGGAATGCGAGCAGAGGGTGGCGGCAGGCGATGGTGAAGAGGCGCGGCACTGGCGGCGGATAAAGAGGCAACTGGAGACGGCGCCGATCGCTACGATCCACGGCTTCTGCGGGATGCTGCTGCGGGAGTTCGCCATCACCGGCGGTCTGGACCCGCAGTACGTGGTGCTGGAGGAGCGGCCGACATGGCTGCTGCGCCGAAGGGTAGTCAGAGACACGCTGCTGGAGCGACTCGCAGATGGTGTGGAGAGCGCCACGGTACTGGTGGGGGAGTACGGCCGACATAAGAGTGAGCAGATACTCCAGGACGTGCTGAAATCGCGGGAGCGTTTCGCCAGGTGGCTGGACACACCTCCCTCGGCGGAAGATGTGCTGGCGTACTGGAAAGAGATCGAGCCGGAACTTCTGGGACAGAGCCTCAACGGTGTGCTGACCTCCCAGCAACTGTGCGAGGCGGCGCGGATACTGAATGAGAACCCGCCCGTGGCGGCGGATGCGAAATTCGCCGATGAGCGCGAGACGGTACTGCGGAGTCTGGAGCGCGCGGCGGCTGAGACGGAATTCGAGGCTGTATGCACGGCGGTCGCGAAAGCGTACGCGGCGGCGGCCGTACCCAAAAGGGGGGGCAGGGCGGATGACTGGGGTGGGGCGGAGAGCTTCCAGCTCGTCAAGGACGCGCTCAATGAGGTGAAAAAGTGCCTGAGCAAGCTGCCCGACATGACCAGCGGCGTTGAACAAGATGACGCGGTGGTAGAGGCGGCGCGCAAGACGGCGGCGGTCTGGCAGGAAGCGGCGGCGTGTTCGGATGCGTTCCAGGCGGCGAAGCGGGCGCGATCGGCCCTCGACTTCACCGACATGCAGCTGGAGACGGCCCGCCTGCTCAGGGAGAATCCGGATGTAGTGGACAAATGCCGGAAGCGATACAAGCAGATCATGGTGGATGAGTTCCAAGACACCAACGACCTGCAGCGCGAAATCGTCTATGCAGTGAGCGGCTTTGAAAGCACGAACGCTGACCGTCCAGGCCCTCGGGTGTTCGTGGTCGGGGATGCCAAGCAGTCCATCTACGGATTCCGCGATGCCGATGTAAGGATCTTCAGGAAGACGCGGAAAGAATTTGGGGAGGGACCGCCCAGCGTGGAGGAGTTGGTCCTGGAAGCCGGCTTTCGCAGCACGCCGGCCCTGGGCGGGTTCCACAACTGGCTATTCGCACATGAGGCGGTGATGGGTACCGGCGACAAGCCCGACTACGCGGCGAAGTTTGAGCCGGTGGAGGCACAGCGCAGCGGTCGGGATGATGGCTTGAGCGGCGAGACACTCATCACCGATGTGGGGAATGCTGACGAGGCCGGCAATGGTGATGAGGAATGGAACGCCGAATCGCGGCGGGAGGCGGAAGCAGCCAGCATTGCGCGCCGGCTGCATGACGTCGTAGAGAACGGCCTGGAAGTCGCTGGAGATAACAAGGTGCTGCGGCCAGTGGAGTACGGCGACATCGCGCTGCTATTCCGGGCGATGACCGACATCAACAAGTACGAGCGGGCACTGCACAGGTATGGCATACCATTCTACACAGTGGCGGGGAGAGGATTCTGGCAGCGCACGGAGGTCATGGACCTGCTGAACATGGTGCGGGCGCTGGACAACCGTAAGGACAGCGTGGCGCTGGCAGGGGTCCTGCGCTCCCCGATGTTCGGCTTTGATGACAATGAGCTCTACCATGTGGCGCTGGTGGGTAATGGCCGGGAGAAAAGGACATTCTTAGAGCGACTAGGAGCGCTGGGCAGAGGCGAGACTGAGCTACCTGTCGCCGATACTACGGTGGCAAAGGCTTGTTGGGCAGCGGAGAAACTGGCTGAGTTCCGGGCCTTGTCCGGCACGGTGGCGTTGTCGGTGCTGCTGCAGAGAGTCGTGGACGAGACTGGGTACTCGGCGGCAATGGCGGCACAACTGTCCGGCGAGCGATCTCTGGCCAATATCGAGAAGCTAACTGACCTCGCGCGGGGCTTTGAGCGCGACGGCAACTACACACTGGGGGAGTTCGTGTCCTACGTGGAAACAGTCAGCGAGGAGGCGGACCAGGAGGGCGATGCGCCACTGAGCAGAGCCGAGGCCGACGCAGTACAGCTACTGACCATCCACAAGGCCAAGGGGCTGGAATGGCCGGTGGTGGTAGTTCCTGACATAGGGCGCGGGTCACGGGGCTCGCAGAAGGCACTGGTGACCTCGAATGACTATGGTATCTGTGCGCGTGTGGGGCGGGACGCCGACAGCAGCGCCCAGTGCGCGATCGGGGAGTTGATAAGGGCTGCGGAAGCGCGACGGGATTTAGCTGAGGCCCAACGCGTGTTCTATGTGGCGGCGACGCGGGCACAGGATTATCTGATACTGTCGGCGGCGATAGACCGGAACAAGAAGATGAGCTATCCGCCGGAGAGTTGGCTAGGCTGGCTGGCGGAGGCGTGTGGCTGGGACCTGGCAGAGGGAGTGTATCCTGATATTGCGGAGGGTTCGTGGCGGATGAAGGTGGAGGCGCTGGAGCCGTCGCCCTTGCCGAGAGCGTCAACGCGCCGGGCACCACTCGCAGAAACGCACGAGGCCGCAGTGCTTTCAGGGCAGGGCATCGGTGAAGCGGCGGTTGAGCGGGCTCTGCGCCGCCAGGTGAAGGATGCAGGTGTGGCACCAGCGGATATCGAGGCGCTCACAGTGACGTCGCTGGCGCTGTACCGGCGCTGTCGGCTGGCCTACGAGTTGGAGGTCATCAAGGGAGTGCCCAGGATGGATGCACACTGGGGCCTGGGACAGCTCGAGGTGGGTGCCGCAGAAACGGTTGTCGGCACGTTCGCGCACGGGGTGCTGGAGATCATCGGCCGGCGCGGCAGCGAGGGCCTTGACGAGGCGATGGAGATCGCTAACAGGTCGCCTGAAATCGGTGGCAAACTCACAATAGATCAGATGGGGCAGGTGCGCAAGTGGGTGGAGGGCTACCTGAGCACGCCGACTTATGGTAAAATAAGCAATAGTGCCGAACGCCTGCGTTCGGAAGTGCCAGTCTCCTTTGCTATCGAAGGTGTCGCCATCGCGGGCAAGGTTGATGCGCTTGCGGAGATGGGGGACGAGCAGGTGCATCTTTTGGACTACAAGACCGGCAGTCCGAGAGCAGAGCACGGCCTCCCGGCCTATGAATTCCAGATCGGGTTATATTGTGAGGCGCTGCGGCGAAGTCGAGGACGCCTGCCGGTCGAGGCGACGCTGGTGTATCTGAGTGCGGATGGCCCGCGCGATGTACCTGTTCAGAGCACTGTGCAGGCGGCTGTGGAGGAGACGGTCACGCTACTGCAGGAACTTCGTGCAGGTGAATTTGCCCATTGCACCGGCCCGTGGTGCAGGTCCTGCCCTGCCAGAATTGCGTGCCAGTATGCGCCCCAGGATGACGCAACTGCCTGAGCAGACTGCAGGAAGCGGTGAAGCTGACTTATGGCTAGAGGAAATGATGATTGTCCTGTCGTGGAGGTCAAACGAAGGGGGCTGCCTATCGTGCGATTCGGTGCCATTATAGCGTGCGGTTGCCTGATTGCGACCTTGAGTGTGACAGGTTGCAGGGGAAAGCCGGAGCCGGGGCTGCCGAGCGCCGGCGCGCCTGCGTCTTCGGCTACGGAGCTGGACAGCTTGAAGACGAGAGGGCAGGAGCAATTCGAGGCGGGAGAATATAACGACGCCTTCGTTGCCTTCAAGCAGGCATATGACATGGCCCCTGATGATTATGGTGTTCTGCTGGGCCTGGCGCAGACGAATGCAAAATTGCGAAATGAGGTCGAAGCCCTGGACTGGGTGAATCTGGCGCTGGCCCAGCGGCCGGAGGCAGTTGAACCGATGGAGCTGAAGGGGCGGCTGTTCTTGCGCCTGGGGCGCATGAGGGACGCGACGGCAATGCTTGAGCGCACGACGCAAAAGCATCCCGAATACACGTTGGGATGGCTGAATCTGGCTGCCGCTTACAGTATTCAAAAGAATTGGCCGAAGGCGGTGGAGGCGGCGAAGAAAGCCATCGAGTCGGCGCCGGATGATGGGACGCCGCACTTTGCGCTGGGCGACATTTACATCGAGCAGAATGAGAGGAAGCTTGCTGAAGAGCAGTACCGTGCGGCGCTGCGGATAGACTCGCAACATGCACTGGCTTACATGCGGCTGGCGCAGTTGTACATCGGGAAGAATGATGTGACGAAGGCGGAACTGGAGCAGGCCCGTAATTGGGCGACCACATCGGACAACCTCGAACCGGGAGACGGGAATGCGGCTTCGGCAGCGGCATGGGCGCTCTTTAAGATGGGCGAGAAACTTGAGGCGGCGAAGGAGATGAACAAGGTTGCTCTTGATCACCCCCAGAACTACCGTATCTGGTACCGCCTGGGCAAGATCCTCGATGACATGGGCGAGAAGGAGAGTGCGGCGAGAGCTTTCGAGACAGCCGCCAAATTCGCACCCCGGATAAGGACTACGACCCAGCCGGGCAATACGGTGGAGGAAGAGTAACAGGAATGAACATACGCTACTTGAGCCGGGCGGATGTGGAAAGCCTCAACATCTCGATGGCACAAGTCATCGAGGTTGTCGAGGAGGGCTTCAGACTGAAGGGGATGGGGCAGACGCAGATGCCTCCGAAGACAGCGATCCATGCGCGGCCCGGGGAGACATTCCTCCACGCGATGCCTGCATACGTCGGAGGCATGGACACCGCAGCCATCAAATGGGTGGGCGGCAATGAGAATAACCCGAAGCGAGGCCTGCCCAACATATCCGGTGTCATCGTGCTGAATGACCCGGAGACGCAGTTCCCGATTTGCATAATGGATGCAGGCTGGGTGACGATGATGCGAACGGGCGCGGCCAACGCCGTAGGGATGAAGTATCTGGGGCCGCAGTGTGCGGAGACAGTTGCGGTCATCGGTTGCGGCGTGCAGGGGCGCAGCAATGCTCTCGCCATGCACACCCACTATCCGGAGATCAAGCAGTTGCGGTGCTATGACGTGTCGGCGGAGGCATTGGGAGCATTTGTGAAGGAGGCAGAGCAAGCGTACGATTCCGAAGTGGTGGCGGTGAATGGGCCGCGGGAGGCTGTCGAGGGCGCAGACGTAGTCGTAACAGCCGGGCCGAGTCCGAAGAGCCCGACGCCCTATCTGAGACAGGAGTGGCTGAAGGCGGGGGCAATGGCAGCGCCGGTGGACTATATGGGAGCGTGGGAGGGCGAGTTGGCGGCAAAGGTGGACAAGCTGATAACCGACGACCACGGTCAGATGGAGTACTACCGCTCAAAGGGCTATTTCGCCGACGTGCCGAAACCTTACGCGGACCTCGGAGAGATCGTGGCCGGCAAGCAGCCGGGCCGCGAAAGCGCCGACGAGCGGACGATGTCAATTCTTATGGGTATCGCGATAGATGATGCCGTCACCGCGCAGTTGATTTATGACCAGGCATGTGAGCAGGAAGTCGGGGTGATGCTGTCGCGGTAGGCAGCGAGCGCATCCGGAAGAGGATAGTCGGAGGGGCGGCGCAGGGGTGGTCCATTAGCTGCGTTGAGGCGAGAAGACACATGCTTGCAGCAACGGAATCGTGCGTCGGAGGTGAAGTGGCGATGGGCGAGCAAAACCAACAGGCGATGGATGTGCTGGCGCAGGAGCTTGCGGAACGCGATGCCCAGATCGAGGCGGTCCGGGTCATCAGTGCGGCGCTCTCTCAGGTGACGATGGTCGAGGAACTGGTGCAGAAAGCGCTGGATGTGTCATTGGAATGCGTGGGAGCCGAAGCGGGTTCGGTGATTCTGTATGATCGCGACAACGACAAGCTGGTCTTCCGCTATGTTGTGGGAGATGCAGCAGATACGCTGACCGGCATGGAGATGGAGCCGACGCAGGGGATTGCCGGCGCGGTATTCCAGAGCGGCGAGATAGACGTCAGTGAGGATGTTTTCTCCCGCAAGGAACATGACACTAAGGTCGAGGCGAAGATTGATTACCTTACCAAGAACATGGTGACGGTACCGCTCAAGAGCGCCGAGGACAAGGCAATCGGCGTCATGCAGGTGCTGAACAAGACGGAGGGCATTTTTGAGGGCTCAGATGTGGCGATTCTTGACATTCTGGCCTCGCAGATAGCGGCTGCACTGGAGACGGCCCGGCTCAATGAGGAGGCCCGCCTCGGGGAAATCGTTCGCTTCATCGGTAACCTCAGCCACGATGTGAAGAACATGATGACGCCGGTGCAGACGGGTGCCGAGACGCTGGCGTTCATTGCCGACGACACGTTCGAGCAGGTTGACGAGATGGTCGCCGAGTGGCCGGATAAGCCGAAGGAAGTGACGCTGGAGACGCTGGCAAGCCTGCGCGAATTGCTGCCTGAAATGACTGCGATGATAAAGAGCGGTTGCGATGCGGTGCAAGTGCAGATGGCGGAAGTCTCCGCCGCGGTCAAGGGTATGGTCAGTGAGCCCAGTTTCCACTATGAGGACATCAACACAGTCATTGACATGGTGCTGCCGATGCTGAAGGTCATGGGGGAGAAGCACAAGGTCGAACTGGTAAAAGACGTACCGGAAGATGTGGAGCAGGCCGTGATGGACCCGAAGCTGATGTACAATGCCATCTATAACCTGATAAACAACGCGCTGGGGGCGTGTCCGGAGGGAGCGTCAATCACCACTCATGCGCGGACGGTGCGCGATGGCGAATTCCCGGATGGCGCGTACCTCGAAGTAGCCGTTGAGGACACCGGCAGCGGAATGCCGGAAGACGTACGGCAGAAGCTCTTCACCGACGATGCAGTGAGCACCAAGGCTATGGGCACCGGCCTGGGCACGAGAATCGTGAAGAACTCGGTTGACGCACATGGCGGCACGGTACGGGTCGAGAGTGAGGAAGGTGTAGGGACGACGATCACCTTCCGCGTGCCGATTGACGGCTCACCCGAGGCGCAGGAGAGCATGAGAGAAGCGGCTGAAAAAGCGTCCGCCGCAAAAGCCGAAGACGGCGAGGAAACAGAGGAGCGATAGATGGATGGAGTTCTATTACCATAATCCGACGGAATTGACTTTCGGTGAAGGGACGTTCGGGCGGGTCGGGGAGTTGACCGCGCCGCTCGGATGCCGAGCAATGCTGGTCACCGGACGCTCAGCGATGGAAAAGGCAGGCTACCTGCAGAGGGCTAAGGACCTGCTCGAAGGCGCGGGCGTGGCAGTGACTGTCTTCAACGAGATACCGCCGAACCCGACGCTGGATGCAGTACTCGAGGGTGCCGAACTCGCGCGTGCCGAGCGCTGCGAGGTGATGGTCGGCCTCGGCGGTGGGAGTGCGATGGATGCCGCCAAAGCCATTGCGGTTGCTGCGAGCCATGAGTGTGACATGCGGGAGTTCCTGCTGCCCGATGAGAACGGGCAGAAGCGGCTGCCGAGCGAGGCTACGCTACCGATCGTTGCAGTGACTTCGACGGCTGGGACTTCGTCCGAGCTGACCCCGTTTGCGGTCATAAACGTGCCTGACACGCATGCGAAACCGGCGATGGCCGGGCCCAACATTTTTCCCCGCATTGCCATTGAAGACCCCGAGTTGACCTACACCATGCCGGCGCAGGTGACGGCGGCGACCGGGGTTGATGTGCTCTGTCATGCCGCAGAAGGCTACATATCCACGGTTGCGACGCCGCTGACAGACCATACGGCACTGAAGGCGATGGAGCTGGTGGCGGAGCATCTCCCGAAGGCGGTCGCCGACGGCGAGAACATCTCGGCGCGGCGCGGGATGATGCTGGCGAATACGTTCGCCGGATACACGCTCGCACAAGCCGGCGGGAATGTCATGCATGCCCTGGAGCACCCGATGGGTGGGCACTATCCGGACATTGCCCACGGAGCGGGCCTGGCGGCGGTACTCGTGGCCTGGGCAGAGCAGATGTGGGACCGTGCCCCACAACGCTTCGCCACAGTCGCCCGCATCTTCGGCATCCAGGACGCGAACGACAATTCGGCGGCGGCGAAGCTGAGTGGCGTGCTCAAAGAGTTCCTGGGCACGGTCGGCATGGACGTGGCGCTTGCCGACCTGGGCATTGCGGAGGACATGCTGGGGACACTCGCCGATGATGCGCTGCGCTACATGATCGGGGGCGTGCGCAAGACCCCGGGTGAGACCACGCGCGCAGACCTGATGGGCCTGCTGCAGGCGAGTTACCGGGGCTGAGTGAATGTGAGCAAAGTCAGCCTGCAGCGGCAGACAATCGTGTCGGTAGGAGAGATCGCCGGCCTGGGTGTGCGGTGCAGGGAGCAGATTACCGTGCGGCTGGTGCCTGCGGAGGCCGGCTGCGGCATAACGCTTACCCGCAGTGACCTCGATATCACTTGGCCGGTTGACCTGGAGCATGTGCGTCCGGTGCCGAACTGCAGCGCCATCGGTGACCAGCGGGGTGAGGTGGCTTTCGTCGAGCACCTGATGGCGGCGCTGTGGGCGGCGGGGATTTCAGATGTGCGCATAGATGTTGATGGGCCGGAGTTGCCGTTGCTGGATGGGAGCGCGCTGCCCTTCTGGATAATGCTTCAGGAAGCCGGAGTGCAGCCACTAGCTGGCGAGTTTGAGCCAATTCGCGTTACTGAGCCGATCTTTCAGGTGGATGGAGAGAAGGCGCTGATTGCACTTCCGGCGGAATCTGGGCGGTTCTCGTACTCGCTCGTGCATCCGCACCCGACGATCGGGCACCAGTTTGCGGACTTCGGTACAGAGCTGCACAAGTTCGGCGAGGAATTGGCTCCGGCGAGGACCTTTGTGACAGATGATGAGTTGGGGAAGCTGCGGGAGGCAGGGCTCATCGGCGGAGGCAGTGAGGAGAACTGCCTCATCGTGCATGAGAACGGGTATTCTGAGCGACCGTTTGCGGGGAACGCCTTTGCGCGGCATAAACTGGTGGATTTGCTGGGGGATTTGTACTTGTTAGGTCGGCCACTGCAGGCGCATGTGGTGGCGTACCGGACGGGCCACATAGACAACCGGGCGCTGTGCCGGCGGCTCATTCAGACAAGCGGTTAGGCTTTTTCGCTTACGATAGAACCAATCAATTGGAGGTATTGCAGATGGCAGAAGAACTTGCAGTTAATGGCGGGCCGAAGACAGCAACGGAGGGATTTCCGTCAACCGGCAGTGCCAGTGGACGGGACCTTGGCGATGAGGAAATCGCGCTGGTTACTGAGGTTATCCGGAGCGGGAAGATGTTCCGCTATTCCGGCACAATGGTCGAGCAATTTGAGAAGGAGTATGCGGAATTCCTGGGCATCAAGTACGTACAGGCGGTGACCTCAGGGAGTGCCTCGCTGCATACCGCGGTGGCGACTCTGCAACTCAACCCGGGCGATGAAATCATCACCAGTCCGGTCACGGACATGGGCACCTACATCGGCATCGTCCAGTGCAACTGCATCCCCATTTTCGCTGACTGCGACAGGCTGACTCTGAACATGAACCCGGAGTCAATTGAGCAGCGGATAACGGAGCGGACCCGCGCGATCCTGGTGGTGCATCTGTTTGGGCAGCCCTGCCGGATGGATGAGATTATGGAGATTGCCAATCGGCATGATCTCTTTGTGGTCGAGGATTGCGCACAGGCCCATGGAGCCAGCTATGACGGCCAGTTGGTAGGAACATTCGGCGACACCAGTTGCTTCTCCCTGCAGCAGAGCAAGCAGATTACCGCAGGCGACGGCGGCCTGGTAGTAACCAACAACGAGGAGTTGTATGCACGGGCACGCGACTTCCATGACAAGTACTACGACCGGACCGGGCGGACGGAAGGGCGCATCGTCGAGCGCATCGGGATGAACTACCGGATGAACGAGGTCACCGGCGCAGTGGCGCTGGCCCAGTGCCGGAAGCTGCCGAGCATCCTGCAGAGGCGGCGGAAGTCAGCGGGCCGGCTGGTCGAGCTCCTGGAGGACATCGAGGGTATCAACCCGCCGTACATGTATCCGAAGACGACGGCACATTCGTGGTGGCGCTTCTCATTCACCATTGACGAGAACGTGCTGGGAGTTGACAGGGATACGTTCGCGCGGGCGATCTCGGCCGAGGGAATGCCGTTCTCGACGGGCTATGGAGGCGGTACGCCGATGGTGGCGACACCGTGCATCGCCAACCATGTAGCATATGGTGATTCGGAGTTCCCATGGGAGCCGCCCTACGGACGCGACCCGGAATACGATGTGAACGAATACCCGGGGACGTTGTGGGGCCAGCAGAATGTCTTCGCCTCCCAATGGACCGAGGGCCATACGGTCGAGCACGCCGAAATCATTGGCGCAGGCATCAAGAAAGTGGCCGACTACTACCGCAGCCGCAAGTAACCGGCGAACGACGTGCGTCTCGATGCTAACTGACAGCAGAGGTGTTGAGCCCGGATGAGCAAACGTATTGGCATTGGCATGGTCGGCTTTGGCTTCATCGGAAAGGTACACACACACAGCTACCAGAGCCTGCCGCTGTTTTTTGACCAGTGTCCCGTGAAGGCTGATTTGGTCGGAGTCTGCACCAGTCGGCAGGAGACGGCGGAGGCGGCAGCGGAGGTGGGCGGCTACAGCTTCGGCACGAGCGACTTCCAGCAACTGCTGGAATGCGACGACATTGATGTGATAGATGTCTGTACTCCGAATCACTTGCACAAACAGCAGATCATCGCCGCGTTCGAGGCGGGCAAACATGTCTATTGCGACAAGCCGCTGACTGTGGATATGGCCTCGGCGGAGGCGATAGCGGCAAGTGCGCAGCAGCACCCTGAGCGCTGCCATGGGATGGCGTTTCATTGCCGCTTCATCCCGGCGACGATGCGTGCACGCGAGCTGATAGTAGATGGTTTCCTGGGCGAGTTGTATCACTATCGGGCGACATACTACCATGCCGGATATACCGATCCTGCCAGGCCGATGTCATGGCGGCTGGAGAAGAAGTATGGTGGCGGCGCGCTGACTGACTTAGGCAGCCACATCATTGATCTGATGAGCTATTTGTTGGGGGATATTTCGAAGGTGCGCGGAGCGACGGCTACGTACATAAAGGAACGCCCCGTTGCCAAGGGCACGACGGAGATGGCGGCGGTGGAAGTGGATGACTACGTGTGCCTGGAAGCGGAGATGGTCGGAGGTGGGCATGGTTTAATCGAGGCCTCCCGCTTCGCTACCGGCACTCAGGATGGGCTCACTTTCGAGATATACGGCCAGTACGGGTCGTTGAAATTTGATATGATGGACCCCAACTTCCTGTATGCCTACGATACTCGCGATGAGACCGGGGATCTCGGCGGCAACAGAGGGTACAAGCAGATCGAGTGTGTGCAGCGCTATCCGCAGCCATCGTCACTGCCTTCGCCGAAGCTACCGGTAGGCTGGATGCGTTTCCATACGCAGAGCATCTATGATTTCCTGGCGGCGATGAGTGAGGGACGACTGGGAATGGCGACGCTCTACGATGGTGTGAGGACGCAGGCAGTGGATGATGCGGTCAGGCGTAGTCTGGCGCAGGACGGTTGGGTTGAGGTGGAGTATCCGTTGTAGATAGGCGGCGAGAAGGGCTGGAGGCACGAGTCGAGTCATGAAGGATGTCGCGTCGGAGACGGACGCGCGGGGTATCGAGTTAGAGCGCGTGGGAATACGGGATCTGCATCTGCCGGTGCGAATACGCGAGAAGGACGGGGGCTACGCGCGCGTGCTCGGCCGCGTCGAGGCGAGTGTGGGCTTGCCGGAGGTGCAGCGTGGTACGCACATGAGCCGCTTCGTCGCGATTCTGTCGTCATGGAGCAAACGCTCAGTATCGCTGGATGTGATGGAGGATTCACTGGAGCGCATCATCAGTGACTTCTCAGCGCCGGCTGCCCGCATACTGCTGACATTCAAGTACTTTCTCCCGAAGGTTGCGCCGGCTTCGGGGCAGGTAAGCCAACTAGACTATGACTGTAGCTTTGAGGGTAGTATTGAGGACGGCAAGTTCCGCTTCCTGCTTGGGGTTGCCGTGCCGATTATCACGCTGTGCCCGTGCTCGAAGGAGATCTCGGACCGTGGGGCGCACAGTCAGAGAGCGATGCTGTCGGTGCGGGTGAACTGCAGAAGTGGAGTGATACTCTGGCTTGAGGACCTCGTACCAATGCTGGAGGCACAGGGAAGCTGTGAAATCTTCGCGCTGCTGAAGCGTTCGGATGAGAAATTGGTGACCGAGAAGGCCTACGACAATCCGAAGTTCGTTGAGGATGTAGTGCGCGATACGATTCTGGCGCTGAAAGAGAAGAGCGAAGTCGTGGGCTGTTCTACGGAGTGCGAGAGTTTCGAGTCGATACACAATCATACGGCGTACGCATACGCGCAGTACGGAGACATCTAAATGATAGAGGCGGCAATCGGCATAGTACTGACGGGGGCCGGGATATACGTGTTCTGGCGTCTGTTACAGATGGTACAGGGCCTGGGCAGGTCGCGAGGTACGGACGATATCAGTGCGGAACAGGAGACGCCTGCGCGAGTGGAACCGGAGGGCGAGCTCGGTCATGATGGCCTCGTCTACATGTTCGCGGGCAAGTTCGCTAAGGAGGCGCCCAGGCGTGCTCTGGGCTCGATACCGCGTGACCGGGCGTATGACCTGACTACAGGTGATGAAGTTGATCCGCGAGACCTCGCACAGCAGATTGTGTACGCCACACTCATTGATCTCTACTCCCAAGGGCATGTCGAGTTCAAAGCGGTACCGAGACAGGCCAGCTTTATGCCTCCCTTCCCGCACAAGTGCTGGGAGTTATGCTTTGGGCCTCGGTAACGATCAATCCTACGCCTCCC